>NZ_JAUYQU010000245.1 GCF_030697065.1 Bradyrhizobium sp. | reverse complement strand
CGGTTGGAGTCGCCGGACAGCGACTGCGCCGCCGAGAGCACCTGCGAAGAGGCCGAGCCGGTCTCGCTGGCGCCGCGCTGCACGTTGGCGATGTTCGAAGACACCTCCTGCGTGCCCTGGGCGGCCTGCTGCACGTTCCGGGAAATTTCCTGCGTCGCGGCTCCCTGCTCTTCCACCGCGGCCGCGATGGTCGATTAGATCTCCGACAGCTTTTCGATGGTACCGCTGATCTCCTTGATGGCCGTGACCGACTCCTGGGTCGCGGCCTGGATGCCAGTGATCTGCTGACCGATCTCGCCGGTCGCCCTCGCGGTCTGCTCCGCCAGGGCCTTGACCTCGGAGGCCACAACCGCAAAACCGCGACCGGCCTCGCCGGCCCGCGCCGCCTCGATGGTGGCGTTCAGCGCCAGCAAATTGGTCTGCCCGGCGATGGTGTTGATGAGTTCGACGACGTCGCCGATTCGCGCTGCCGCCTTCGACAACTCGCTGACGCGGTCGTTGGTCTTGCGCGCCTGTTCCACCGCATCGCCGGCAATCCGTGCGGACTCCTGTACCTGACGGCTGATCTCGTTGACGGAGGACGCCATTTCCTCGGTGGCGGACGCCACCGACTGAACGTTGGTGGAGGCTTCCTCGGAAGCGGCGGCAACCGCCGTAGTCAGTTCCTGCGAGCGAACAGCGGTAGCGGTCAGTGTGCCGGCCGAGGCTTCGAGCTCCGTGGAAGCTGAAGAGACGGTTTCGATGATCTCGCCGACCGCGCCTTCGAAATCGTCGGCAAGCTTCTTCATTGCCGCCTTCTGACTGATGGCAGCCTGCTGTTCACTTACCACCAACTGCGCCTTCAAGCGCTCGACTTCGATCGCGTTGGTTTTGAAGACTTCGACGTTGCGGGCCATGTCGCCGACTTCGTCTCGACGTGCGATGCCGGGAACGATCGCCCTCAAATCATTGCGGGCCAGCGCCGCCATGGCTTCCAGCAAATCCCGGATAGGTCGCGCGAGGCCCTTGATCCCGATAAACAGCGCCATGGCGAGTCCGGCCAGCAGGCCGACGCCGGATGCGACGAACATCGAGCGAATCGACGAATTGGCATCCACCGTCATCTGATCGGCCATCTTGGTGGCATCGGCGATAAGCCCGTCAACCAACCTGGTTTGCGCGGCAAGCGCGCTTTCGATGAGCGGAACACATTCGACCTTGAGACGCGCGGCGGCTTTTTGAGCGTCGTCGCTGGACGTGGTCCTTGAAGCGGCTTCGATCACCGGATTGCATGTTGCAAATGCCTTCTGAAAGCTGGACAGAACCGGCTCGATGACCGAGGCCTTTTCAGGCATGTCTTTCAGGACCTGCGCCATGCGGGATTTGTATTGGGTCTCGTTGGCGGCGGCTTGCTCGCGATATTTCACATTGCCCGCTTCAGTAGTCTCGGCCGCCAGCTGAAATGCGGAGGCAACATAATTGTCGGCGCGACGGGCGGCGCGAACCGTCATGGTGGTGGATTTGTCGATACGCGTCACCATGTCGGTGTTGGCGTCGTCCATCGCCCTCATTTGTTTGGTGGCAAACATCGCGGTTCCAATCGTCACAATTGCCATCAGTACGACAATCAGACCGACCTTCAGGGCGATTTTTATGTTGTTGAGCCAGGACATTTCGAACGCTCCATGGGCTGGGCTTGCCAGCTGCATGGAGCGCAGCGAGTTCAAGTCGCAACGCGGGAACTCGTCATCGCCAACTGGGAGATCACAGATCGCGCGGGCAACCGATGCGATAGGCCCGGCGCTCTACGACAAGGTTAACTTCGGATGCAGTAGCAATACGGGACCCCCGGCTGGATTCCCTTCGCCTGCTTAAGCCTCCCACCGGGATCAAGGTCGTGGGGCCGTTACGCCGCCCTCACCGAGCTCAGGAACTTGCCGACTTCTAGCTTGAGGCGGCTGGAGTCGCCGGACAGCGACTGCGCCGCGGACAGCACCTGGGACGAGGCCGAGCCGGTCTCGCTGGCGCCGCGCTGCACGTCGCTGATGTTGGACGAGACCTGCTGGGTGCCGTGCGCCGCCTGCTGCACGTTGCGGGAGATCTCCTGGGTCGCGGCACCCTGCTCTTCCACCGCCGCCGCGATGGTCGACGAGATCTCGGACAGTTTTTCGATGGTGCTGCTGATTTCCTTGATCGCGTTCACCGACTCCTGGGTCGCCGCCTGGATGCCGTTGATCTGCTGGCCGATTTCACCGGTCGCTTTCGCGGTCTGCTCGGCCAGCGCCTTCACCTCGGAGGCCACGACCGCGAAGCCGCGGCCGGCATTGCCGGCGCGGGCCGCCTCGATTGTGGCATTGAGCGCCAGCAAGTTGGTCTGCCCGGCGATGGTATTGATCAACTCGACCACGTCGCCGATCCGGGCAGCGGCCCTCGACAGTTCGCTGACGCGCTCGTTGGTGATGCGGGCCTGGCCGACTGCCTCGTTGGCCATCCGGGCCGATTCCTGCACCTGACGGCTGATCTCGTTGACCGACGACGCCATCTCCTCGGTCGCCGACGCCACCGACTGCACATTGGTAGAGGCCTCTTCGGAAGCCGCCGCCACCATGACGGTGAGTTCCTGCGCGCGTTCCGCGGTCGCGGTCAGCGTGCCGGCGGAAGCCTCGAGCTGCGTCGACGAAGAGGAGACGGTCTCGACGATCTCGCCGACCGCGCCTTCGAAATCGTCGGCGAGCTTGATCATCTCGGCCTTGCGCAGCCTGGCTGCGACCTGATCCTGCGTGATCTTGGATTCTGCTTCGTCGCGGGCCTTCTGCTCGGCATTCTGGCGAATGACGGTGACGGTCTTGGCGAGGTCGCCGATCTCGTCGCCGCGATCGGCGCCGGGAATGGCGATATCGAGATTGCCGCCGGCCATTTCGCCCAGCGCGCCGTTCAGCCGGGTCATGGGACGCGCCACGCCGAGGAAGGAGAATATCACCGACGCGATCAGCGCGATCACCACCACGATCGCCACGATCATGCTGATCCGGTTGGCCTGCGCGATGGCCGCCGCAACCTGTTCCTTCGAGGCCTTCATGCTGGTTTGCGCGCTGGAAACCGCGACTTCCATCAGTTCGCCGGCCTCCCTGACGATATTCGTCGTGCGATTCTTGACGATATCGGATTTCAGTTCCTCGATCTTGACGGCCTCGTCATTGGCGGCCAGGAAGCGCTTCACGATCTTGTCCAGCGAGCTGATCACGACCAGCAAATCCCTGTCGTCGGCCTCGCCCCGCAACTCGTTGAAATTATTCCTGAGCGCGGTCTGGGTCTTCGCAATGGCGCCGATCAGGCTTGCATCGCCGGTCGCGCCCAGCCGCCACACCATGGCTTGCAGCGCGTTCACCTTGATGTCGGCCTGAAGCAGCAGCTTTCCGATCTCGACCCGGTTATCCAGCTTGGCCAGCGCGGGCGAAGCCTGCTGTGCCGCGATGGCCTTGGCCCATTCCACCGAGATCTCCGTTCGCTTGTCGATCTGCGCGAGCAGATCGCGTTGCGCCTTCGCAAGTTCCTCGATACCTGCGCTGTAGCTGGCCATCAGGGCCTTGATTTTCTGCAGACGGTCCCTGGTTTCGGCCATCCGGGCGGTCGCCAGGGCGGCATCGATTTCCCTGGCTTCGATCGCGCCGAACTGACGCATCTCGGCGACGGCCGTGTCGATGTCGGCCGGGGTCCGTGCCAGCCTGATGCCACGGGCAGCGAGTTGCACCTGGCGCATGTTGAGATGGGCCGCGAGCGTGCTTTCAGCCACCCGCTGCAGTCGATCGGTGCGATCATTCGCGGCAGCCACCGTGGATTCCGTCGCCAGCTGATTGGCGACAAGTCCGACCGCCAGCAACACGCCGACGACGCCGGCAAGACCCAGCTTGTTTCCGATACGATTGAACTTGATCATGAAGGGCGGTCTCTTGTGCTGAGCGCGTTGGCGCTTCCAGTTTGTCGCGCTTGGCAAGTCGGCAACGCGAGGCGCCCGCATCAGACACCCAGAGGTCTTGTCCCCCCGTTAATTTTGACCGCACGGCAGCAAACAAATTTTATGCAACCAGCAGGTGAAGCGCGACTGATCTAGCGCATCAGCCCGAGCGCATCGGAGAAGAACTTCGGGCCGCCGAAATTGCCGGATTTCAGGGCCAGCAGCATCTCGCCATCGGCCGCGCCGACCGCGCGCAGAACCGGCACGCCCGCAGCGATTTCCGCGCCGACCAGAAAACCTGGAATGCCGAGGCGGTCGACCACAGCGCCTGAGGTCTCGCCACCGGCAACCACCAGTCTCCGCACCCCTGACCCGACCAGCCCTTCCGCAATATCCGCCATGGCCTGCTCGATGGCATGCCCGACGGCATCGCGACCATGCCGCAACTGCAGGGCTGAAACCTGATCCGGTGACGAACTGCTGGCGATCAGGACCGGGCCTGCGCCGAGCCGTTCCTGGGCCCAGGCGAGCGCTCGCCGCACCTCCTCCGTGCCGGCGATGATCCGATCCGGATCGAGGTGCAGCACCGGCATCACGGCTTCCGCGTGGGCGATCTGCTGCAGCGTCGCTTGCGAACAACTGCCGGCCAGGCACGCCGCCGATCCGCCGACCGCCGTATCGGCGGCGGCTTCAGGCGCGCTCGACTGGACTTTTCCCGAGGCCACCAGCGCGCGGGCGAGCCCGAGCCCGATGCCGGATGCGCCGACCGAGAGCCGATGGTCCAGCGCCACCGCGCCGATGGTTTCCAGATCGCGGTCGAAGGCGGCATCGACGATGGCGGCGCCAAATCCCTGGCCGGAGAGATCGGCAAGCCGGGCGCGAACCGCATCCGGTCCGCCCGCGACGCCGGCGAGGCCGACCAGTCCGATTTTGGTCCGGCCCTGCCGTGCCAGCACCCGCACCAGATTGGAATCGTGCATCGGGTTGAGCGGATGGTCCTTCAACGGGCTTTCATGGAGCGGCACGGAGCCCACGAACAGGTGGCCCATATAGACGGTGCGGCCGGTCGCGGGAAAGGCCGGCGTCACCAGCACGATCGCGTCGCCGGAATCGGCGCGCAGCGCGTCCATCACAGGCCCGATATTGCCGGCGTCGGTGGAATCGAAGGTCGAGCAGATCTTGAACAGCACATGGCCGGCGCCGTGGCCGCGCAGCCATTTTTCCGCCGATCGCGAGCGCGACACTGCAAGGCCGGCCTCGATCGACCGGCTTTTCAGCGACACCACCACAGCATCGACCTCGGGCAGAGCGAGGTCGTCTGCGGGCACGCCGATGGTCTGCACCGTGCGAAGCCCGCAACGGGTCAGCGTATTGGCGAGATCGGAAGCGCCGGTGTAGTCGTCGGCGATGCAGCCAAGGATTATTTTTCCGGCATGCGTCACGATTTCGCTCCGGCATAGGGCTTGAACCAGCCGAGGCCGTCTGTCGTCTTGCCGCGCGGGTTGTATTCGCAGCCGACAAATCCCCGGTAGCCGAGCCGGTCGAGCTCGGCGAACAGGAACGGGTAGTTCAACTCCTCGCCATCCGGCTCGTTGCGGGAGGGTATGCTGGCGATCTGGACATGGCCTGTCATGGGCATCATCTCGCGCAGCCGCATGGTGACGTCGCCATGGATGATCTGGCAGTGATAGATATCGAACTGCAGTTTCAGATTGGGAATTTTCAGCTCATTGATCAGGTCGCGCGCGAAGCTGAAATCATTGAGGAAGTAACCGGGTACGTTGCGCGGGTTGATCGGCTCGATCACCACATCGAGGCCATGCGGCGCGAAAAACTCCGCGGTCCAGGCCACCGATTTGTAGAACGCCTCGAGCGCCAGCCGATCGGCCCGGTCGGCGATGCCCGCCATCAGATGCAGCCGCTTGACGCCGGTCGCTTTGGCGTAAGGCAGCGCGGTTTCCAGGCTTCGCTTGAGATCGTCGAAGCGCGCGGGCAGCGCGGCAAAGCCCTTTTCGCCGGCGTCCCAATTGCCCGGCGGCAGGTTGAACAGCGCCTGGGTCAGGCCATTGGCCGTTAGCCGCCTGCCGACCTCGTCAGCCGGATGGTCATAGGGAAACAGGAACTCGACGGCGGAAAAGCCCGCTTTCGCCGCCGCCTCGAAGCGGTCGAGAAACGGGACGTCGGTGAACATCATGGAGAGATTGGCGGCGAAGCGGGGCATCCGATGTCCTCTTGCTCGTTGAACTCTACTTGACTGAACTCTGCCCGGGCTCGCCGGGAAGCTGCGTGCCGGTGACACGGGCATACATCCGCGCCACCGAGGCGTCGTCGTCGCGGCCCATGCCGGAGGCCGATGTCATCAGGAACATCTGCAGCGCCGCGGCCGACACCGGCACCGGAAACTTCGCCGTCCGCGCCATGTCCTGGATGATGCCGAGGTCCTTTACGAATATGTCCACCGCGCTGCGCGGGGCGTAATCGCCGTCGAGCACATGCGGGATGCGGTTCTCGAACATCCATGAATTGCCGGCGGACGCCGTGATCACCTCATAGACTTTCCGGATATCGAGTCCTTGTTTCGCTGCAAAGGCGATCGCTTCCGAGGCGGCGGCGATATGGACGCCGGCGAGCAGCTGGTTGATCATCTTGAACGCGGCGCCCTGCCCTGCCGCATCGCCGAGTTCGTAGAGCTTGGCAGCCATCGCATCGAGCGCCGGCCTTGCTTTTGTGAAAGCGGCGGGGCTCCCCGAGGCCAGGATGGTGAGTTCGCCCTGCGCCGCGCGCTGCGCGCCGCCGGAGATCGGCGCGTCCAGATAGTGCCGGCCGGTCGCCTCCAGCTGCTTGGCCAGCCGCCGCGCTACGTCCGGATCCATGGTGGCGGAGGAGACGAACACCGCGCCGTCCGCGAGGGTTTCGGCGACGCCGTCCTTGCCGAACAGGATGGTCTCGGTCTGCGCGGCGTTGACGACCACGCTGACGACGATGTCGGCGCCGCCGGCGGCCTGTGCCGGCGTCCTGGCGCCACCGCCCCCCTCGGCCACGAACCTCGCCACCGCGTCGTCGGAGACATCGCAGCCGGTGACATCAAAACCCGCGCGCCGCAGCGAGGTAGCCATGCCGAACCCCATCGAGCCCAGCCCGATGACGGCGATACGCGGCTTTTGCGGTACGGATTCAGGCATGAACGCTCCCCGTGATTTGTCAGCGCCGCATTTCGCAGGCGGCTTGGCCTTTGGGTATCACGGCTTGGCCGTGCTGCCAAAGCATGAGACAAGCGGCAGAGAGGAAGCCGGCAGGACAGGGCCATGACCGAAACGACCTCGCGCGAGGAAATCTGCCGGCTCGGCCGCTCGCTGTTCGAGCGCGGGCTGACGCCGGGCTCCTCGGGCAATATCAGCGTCAGGCTTGCTGACGGCGGCTGGCTGGTGACCCCGACCAATGCCTCGCTCGGCTCGCTCGATCCGGCGCGGCTGTCGCGGCTCGACCCGGACGGCCGGCTGGTGTCCGGCGATGCCCCGACCAAGGAAGTGCCGCTGCATACCGCGCTGTACCAGACCCGCGGCGCCGCGCGCGCCGTGGTCCATCTGCATTCCACCCATTCGGTGGCGCTGTCGATGCTGCCGGAGATCGATCCGCGCGCCGCGCTGCCGCCGATGACGGCCTATTACCTGATGAAATGCGGCGCGACCGCGCTGGTGCCGTATTATCGGCCGGGGGATCCGGCCGTGGCCGACGCCATCAAGGGGCTCGCCGGAAAATATTCATCCGTGCTGCTCGCCAATCACGGCCCGGTGGTCTCGGGCGATACGCTGGAGGCCGCGGTGTTCGCGATCGAGGAACTTGAGGAAGCCGCAAAACTGTATCTGCTGCTGCGCGGGCTGAACCCGCGTTTTCTCACGCCGGCGCAGATCGCCGACCTGACGAAGACATTCGGGCTGACGTTGCCGGAGCATGGGCACGAATGACGAAGCGTCATTCCGGGGCGATGCGAAGCATCGAACCCGGAATCTCGAGATTCCGGGCCTGGTCCTTCGGACCATCCCGGAATGACAGAAGCACCAGTGTCGCCGTCGACGATTTAAAGCACCGCCAGTTGCTTGTTCCTGAGATCCGTCACCAGCATCAAGCCCGGCGCATGCGTGATCGCAAACGGCAGCCTGGCGGCTGCGATCACCGCCTGCGGGGTGACGCCGCAGGCCCAGAACACCGGAATTTCATCCGATGCCACCGGCACCGGGTCACCATAATCGGGTTTCGCGATATCCTCGATCCCGATCGAATGCGGATGGCCCAGATGGACCGGTGCGCCATGAACCGCCGGGAATCGCGATGTGATCTGCACCGCGCGGATGGCGTCGGCCGGCTTGAATGGCCGCATCGACACCACCATCGGACCGGAGAACGGCCCGGACGGCGCGCATGCAATATTGGTACGGTACATCGGCACCCGCACGTTGCAGTCGATGTGGCGAATCGGCAGATCGTCCGCCAGCAGCGCTTCCTCGAATGAAAACGAGCAGCCGATCACGAACGCGACCAGATCGTCGCGCCAGTGCGCCATGATATCGGTGGGTTCCTCGACCACTTCGCCATCGCGCCAGACCCGGTAGCGCGGCACGTCGGTGCGGATGTCGAGATCGATTCCGAGCGAGGGAATGCGGGGATCGCCGACTTCGGACATGCCGATGATCGGACACGGTTTCGGATTGAGCTGGCAAAAGCGGTGAAACGAGGCTGCGAGCTTTTCCGGGAGGATCGCCACATTGCCCTGGACGAAGCCATTGGCGATGCCCGCCGTGGTCGTGGCCATCCCGGCGCGGCACGCCAGCCGTGCCTGCAGGCTGGGCAAGATCGGCTCGTTATGGCTGTCTTGCTCTTTCTTCGTCAGACCGACGTTCATCCAAGCGCTCCATGCCTCGACAGGTGGTGCCAGATAATCCTACCATGCACACCGACCATAGACACCCCCTGTTTCCCGGAAGGCTGAATGACCCAAAGCGCAACCAACCTGCAGATCGACTCCGCCCGCCTCTGGGACACCATCCACGAAACCGCGAAATTCGGCGCTACCCCAAAGGGCGGGGTGCGGCGGCTGACGCTCGGCCCCGAGGACAAGCAGGTGCGCGACTGGTTCCGCAACGCATGCGAAGCAGCCGGCCTCGAGGTCCGCGTCGACGCGCTCGGTTCGATGTTCGGACTGCGCAAGGGGCGCGATATGTCGAAACCGCCGATCGGCCTCGGCTCGCATCTCGATACCCAGCCGACCGGAGGCAAGTTCGACGGCATACTCGGCACGCTGGCGGCACTCGAGGTGGTGCGCACCCTCAACGACGCCGGGATCGAAACCGAAACCCCGATCTGCATCGTCAACTGGACCAATGAAGAGGGTTCACGCTTCGCGCCCGCGACGATGGCCTCCGCCGCCTATGCCGGCGACTACACCACCGACGACATTCTCGGCCGCAAGGATCTCGCCGGGGTCAGCGTCGGCGAGGCGCTCGACAGCATCGGCTACCGCGGCGACGAAGCCGTCGGCGCGCGCAAATTCGGCGCCTTCGTCGAACTGCATATCGAGCAGGGTCCCTTGCTGGAGGCCGAAAACAAGACCATCGGCGTGGTCGACCGCGGCCAGGGCATCATCTGGTATGACGGCAAAATCACCGGTTTTGAAAGTCACGCCGGCACCACGCCGATGCCGCTGCGCCGCGATGCACTCGCGACCCTGGCCGAAGTCGTGCTGGCAGTCGAGCGGATTGCACGAGAACATGGTCCGAACGCCGTCGGCACCGTCGGCGAAGCCGTCATTGCCGCGCCGTCGCGCAATGTCATTCCCGGCGAGATCGCCTTCACCGTCGATATTCGCAGCCCCGATGCCGAAACCCTCGAGGCCATCGACAGGGATTTGCGCAGCGCTATTGCCGAGATCGGGCCTCGGCGCAGGGCCGAAATCGCCTTCGATGCGATCTGGAGGAAGCCGCCCACCGTATTCGATCCGAAGCTGGTCGACGCGGTCGAGAACGCCACCCGGGCGCTCGGCTACAGCCACCGCCGCATCACCTCCGGCGCCGGCCACGATGCCTGCAACCTTGCCAATGTGGTGCCGTCGGCGATGATCTTCGTTCCCTGCAAGGACGGCGTCAGCCACAACGAGCTTGAAGACGCCACACAGGCCGACTGCACCGCCGGCGCCAATGCCCTGATGCATACCGTGCTGGCGATCGCCGGCGTCGCATCCTGATCGCCGGTATCGCATCCCAACAACGGAGAATTTCAGTGCGCGGAGTTTTTGTCGACGCCAATGAATCGCTGGCGGTTATTTTCGAGCGGCTCACCAGGCCTGATGATCCCGAGGTCCGGATCCATCGCGATCCCGACATCACGCCGGAGCAGTATCCCGAAGTGCTCGGCGGCGCCGAGATTGCGATCGTCGACCACACCGCGCTGCCGACCGACATCGCGAAGAAATGCAAGGGGCTCAAGCATGTGGTGTTTCTCGGCACCGGTGCGCGCAGCTACATGAATCCCGAGGAACTCGCCGAACTGGGCATCGAAGTGCATCTGATCAAGGGCTATGGCGACACCGCCGTCGCCGAAGCCGCCATCGCGCTGATGTGGGCGTCCGCCCGCGGCATCGCCGAGATGGACCGCGAGATGCGCGCCGGCAACTGGCTGCGCGAGGACGGCATGCAGCTGACCGGCAAGACGCTCGGCCTGATCGGGTTTGGCGGCATCGCCGCAGAAGTCGCCCGTATCGCCGGCGGCAGCGGCATGCGCGTGATCGCCTGGAACCGGTCGCCGAAGAGCCATCCCGGCGTCGAATTCGTGCCGCTGGAAAAGCTGCTCGCCGACAGCCACGTCGTCTCGCTGCATCTGCTGCTGAACGACGAGACGCGGGGATTTCTGTCGCGCGAACGCATCGCGGCGATGAAGCCCGGCGTGATCCTCGTCAACACCGCGCGCGCCGCTGTCATGGATGAAGACGCCATGATATCGGCATTGGAATCGGGTCACATAAAACATGCCGGGCTGGACGTCTTCAACATCGAGCCGCTGCCCGGAGATCATCCGCTGACCAGGCTGCGCAATGTCACGCTGTCGGCGCATTCGGCCTTCCGCACGCCCGAGGCCAGCGAGAACCTGATCGGAGCGTCGCTGGAGCACTGCCGGCGGATTGCGAAGGGGTAGTTCTTCCCTTCTCCCACAAGAGGAGAAGGAAGCAATCGTAGGGTGGGCAAAGGCGCTCTTCGTGCCGTGCCCACCATTTATCGCCAGATCGTCGCAGCAATGGTGGGCACGCTGCGCTTTGCCCACCCTACGGGTTTCTACTCCACCATCTCGGCCACGGCCTTGCCGCAAGCCGTGGTGTCGGCATTGCCGCCGAGATCCCGCGTGCGCAGCGTCCGTTCGCCGAGCGTGCGCTCGATCGCGGCGACGATCGATGCCGCCGCTTCCTTCTCGCCGAGATGCTCCAGCATCATCGCGCCGGACCAGATCATGCCGATCGGGTTGGCGATGCCCTGCCCCGCGATGTCGGGCGCCGAGCCGTGCACCGGTTCGAACACCGACGGAAACAGGCCGGGCGGATTGATGTTGCCCGACGGCGCGATGCCGATCGTCCCGGTGCAGGCCGGGCCGAGATCGGAGAGGATGTCGCCGAACAAGTTCGAACCAACGACCACATCGAACCAGTCCGGGTGCAGGACAAAATTCGCGGTGAGAATGTCGATGTGATACTTGTCCCACTTCACCCCGGGAAAGTTCTTCGCCATCGCCTCCACGCGTTCGTCCCAATACGGCATGGTGATGGAGATGCCGTTGGATTTGGTCGCCGAGGTGAGGTGCTTCTTCGGCCGCGACTGCGCCAGCTCGAACGCGAACTTCAAAATGCGATCGACGCCGATCCGGGTCATCACGGTCTGCTGGGTGACGAATTCGCGGTCCGTGTCCGGAAACATGCGGCCGCCGACGGAGGAATATTCGCCCTCGGTGTTCTCGCGCACCACCCAGAAATCGATATCGCCCGGCTTGCGGTTGGCGAGCGGCGACGGCACTCCCGGCATCAGCCGCACCGGACGCAGATTGACGTACTGGTCGAACTCGCGGCGGAATTTGATCAGCGAGCCCCACAGCGAAATGTGGTCCGGAATCTTGGCCGGCCAGCCGACCGCGCCGAAATAGATCGCGTCGTGCTTGCCGATCTTCGCCTTCCAGTCCTCCGGCATCATCTCGCCGTGCTTTTCGTAATAGTCCCAGGAGGCGAAATCGAAATGATCGAAATGCACGGATACCCCGTGCTTTTTCGCAGCCACCTCCAGCACGCGCAGCCCTTCCGGCACCACTTCCTTGCCGATACCGTCGCCGGGAATGACCGCGATCCGGTATTGCTTTTTTTCGTTGCTCATCGGGGGATTCCTTTGGGGATGCTTTGGGGCGCCGGTAACGCCGTCGATTGGACCGGATTGCAATGGACCAAACTCGCCCGCGGTGCAACGCTGCAGTGCAATGTTGACCGCCTCGGGAGCGGCGGCCTAACTATCCGGAACGACGCCCCCATCTCGAGAGAAATTCCATGGATCTGCATTTGCGCGGCAAGCGCGTCCTGATCACCGGCGCATCGAAGGGCATCGGGGCGGCTGCCGCCGAAGCCTTTGCCGAAGAAGGCTGCCACCTCATGCTGGCGGCCCGCAGCGGCGACGCGCTGAAGGCGCTGGCCGAACGGCTGCGCTCGGCGCATCAGATCGACGCCACGGCGCATGCCGTGGACCTGCGCAATCCGCAGGACCTCGCCAGACTGGCGAAGGATGCGGCCGACATCGACATTCTCGTCAACAATGCCGGCGATATTCCCGGCGGCTCGATCGACAGGATCGACGAGGCGACCTGGCGCCATGCCTGGGAGCTCAAGGTGTTCGGTTACATCAACCTCACCCGCGCCATCTACGCGCAGATGAAGGCGCGCGGCCACGGCGTCATTGTCAACGACATCGGTGCCGCCGGCGAAAAATTCGACGCCAATTACATCTGCGGCAGCGCCGGCAATGCGGCGCTGATGGCGTTTACCCGCGGGCTCGGCGGCAAGAGCATGGCCGACAACATCCGCGTGGTCGGCATCAATCCCGGCCCGGTCGGCACCGACCGCCACGTCACGCTGATGAAGACCCGCGCGAAGAACCAGTTCGGCGACGAGAACCGCTACAGGGAGCTGCAGCAAGGCATGCCGCTGGGCCGCCCCGCTCATGCCCGCGAGATCGGCGACCTGATGGCGTTCCTGGCCTCGGACCGTTCGGGGTATACGTCGGGGGTGATCTTTACAGTCGATGGCGGGTACACGTCGGGGTGGGGGTAGTATTCGTCATTCCGGGGCGATGCGAAGCATCGAACCCGGAATCTCGGGATTTCCCGGTGCGCAATTGCGCACCTGCGGTCTGGTCCTTCGAACCATCCCCGGGTGACGATACGTTAGACCGCCGCCGTCCGCTCGAACAACTGCCGGATCAGCGTCGTGATCCGCCCCGTCGGCGAGGCCATCTCGTCCATGATGGTGAAATGATTGGCGCCCGGTATCTCTTCATACGTCACCGGCAGTCCGTAGCGGGCGCGGTGCCCGGCGAAATCCGCGGTCTGCTTGCGCAGCAGCGGCAGTTCGGCGTCGCCCACCACCAGCGACAGCGGCTTTGGCGTGCCGCCCGGCTGTAGCATCGGTGAGTTGCGGTGCGAGATCGCCTCGTCGAGCCCGAGTTTCACATTGAGATAACTGTGCCGGATCGGCTCGAGATCGTAGATCCCCGATATCGCCATCCCCGCTCGCACGTTCGGATTCGACAGCGCCATCGAGGTGAGATGGCCGCCGGCGGACCAGCCGGCCACCACGACCCCCCGGCCGTCGCCGCCGAGCGCGGGCAATTGCCCGACGAGAAAATCGATCCCGGCATGGATTTCGCCGACAATCTGATCGAGCGTCGCGTCCGGCGCCAGCGTGTAGCCGGTCAGCGCGACATTGATGCCATGCGCCATGGGACCCTCGGCAAACAGCGCAAAGGTCTCCTTGGCGCGCATTTGCCAATAACCGCCGTGGATAAAGAAGAGCGTCGGCGCCTTTTCCCCGGCTTTAAAGAAATCGATCCGGTTGCGTTCGCGCGGGCCATATCGCAGATCGAGATGTTCGGAATGTTGCGACCGCTTCTGCTGCGAACGCCGGTCCCAGCCGGCGACGATGTCGGTACTCGCGGGCACCTGGACGCTGTTGTTGAGGCCGAGGTCACGCTCCTGCTGGCTCATGTTGCGCCAGTCCGGCGTATCTGATGGCGTCGTCATGCGGGAATCTCCAAAGCCGGCTGTATTTCCACTTTGCCGGAAAATGTTTTACAGCACTAGACAATCCGCGACCTCGACGCGGAATGATTGGGAGATATCCGAGTGGCTGATCAGGGACTGGTAAAAGCGACGGCGTGCGCCATCGTCGACAAACTCAACAAGGGCGAAGTCACCCCGCTCGACCTGCTCGACGTGCTGGAAAGGCGCATCGCCGAGGTCGACGGCAAGGTCAACGCGCTGCCGACGCTGTGTTTCGACCGGGCCCGGGCGCATGCCAGGGAATTGATGAAGAAGCCGGTCGGCAGCCGCGGCCTGCTGGCGGGCATGCCGGTGCCGATCAAGGACCTCACCAGCGTCGCCGGCGTGCTGACCACGCAGGGCTCGCCGATCTACCGGAACAATATCCCCGCGCGCTCCGATATCCTGGTCGAGCATCTCGAAAGCAATGGCGGGGTGATCTACGCCAAATCCAACACGCCGGAATTCGGCGCCGGCGCCAACACGTTTAACGAGGTCTTTGGTGCCACCCGCAATCCCTGGGATACTTCGCGCTCCGCGGCGGGCTCCTCCGGCGGCGCCGCCGTGGCGCTTGCCACCGGGATGGCGTGGCTCGCCCACGGCTCCGACATGGGCGGCTCGCTGCGCAACCCCGCCAGCTTCTGCGGCGTCGTCGGCATGCGGCCGAGCATCGGCCGGGTCGCGCATACGGTGGCCGCAGCTGTCGACCGCAATCTCGGGGTGCAGGGCCCCATGGCCCGCAATGTCGAGGATCTCGCGTTGTTGCTCGACGCCATGAGCGGCGAGCATCCGGCCGATCCGCTGTCGCTGCCCGTGCTGCCGAATTCGTTCCTGTCGGCGGCGCGTTCCGGCAACAAGCCGAAGCGCATTGCCTATTCGCCGGATCTCGGCATCACCCCGGTCGATCCCGAGGTGGCCGCCATCACCCGCAGGGCGGCACAGCGTTTCGCCGAGGCCGGCGCCATCGTCGAGGAAGCGCATCCGGACCTGCGCGAAGCCCATGAATGCTTCCACGTGCTGCGCGCCTTCGATTTCGCGCTGAGCAAGGCGGCGCTGCTGCGCGAAAAGCGCGACCAGCTCAAGCCCGAGGTGATCTGGAACATCGAGGAAGGCCTCAAGCTGACCGTCGAGCAGCTGGAGCGCGCCGAAGCGCAGCGGGTGGCGATGACCGCACGCACGCTGGAGTTTTTCGGCACCTACGACCTGCTGCTGACGCCCGCGACCATTGTATCGCCGTTTCCGGTCGAGAACCGCTACGTCGCCGAATGCGCCGGCAAGAAGTTCGACAACTATGTCGAATGGCTCGGCATCGTCTATGCGATCACGCTGGTGTGCTGCCCGGCGCTGTCGCTGCCGTGCGGCTTTACGGAATCCGGGCTGCCGGTCGGACTGCAGATGGTGGCCGCCCCGCGCGGCGAGGCAAGGCTGCTCGCCGGAGCCAGGGTGCTGGAGGATATTCTGGGAATCAGCGGCAGCACGCCGATCGATCCGAGGGCGCCGAAGTAAGTAAGGTCTCGAGACCGTCATTGCGAGGAGCGAAGCGACGAAGCAATCCAGCTTGCTTGGCTAAAGCTGGATTGCTTCGCTTCGCTCGCAATGACGGCTAACTAGCTACCGCGCTGCCACCAGCCGCCTTGATCGCAACCGACAATGCCAGCTTGCTTTGCTCGACGATTTCCTCGACCAGTTCCTCCCGGCTGATCTGGGCGACCTGGCCGGTGAGCAGGCCCTGCTCGGCCAGCATGACAACGCCATGCAGCGCGGCCCAGATTTTCAGGGCCTGCCGCTCGCGCAGGAATCCAACGGCGGGAGCCTCCAGTGCTTCCAGCAGCAGGCCGAAGGTTTCCATCGCCGCGTTGTGCAGTTCGCCGCCCTTGGGTGAACAGGCCATCGTTCGCGACGCGAACATCAGGCGATAGATGCCGTTGCGTCGAAGGCCGAAATCCAGCGTGGTCTGCGCCAGCCGCGACAGCTTCGATTGCTTCGATGGCTTGCCGATCGATTCCCGGAGGATGGCGTTGAACTGGCGGAAGGCTTCCGCGGTGACGGCCTCCAGCAGTGCCTCGCGATCGGCAAAATGGCGGTAGGGCGCCGGCTGCGAGACGCCAAGCCGCGTCGCCAGCGCCTTGAGGTTGATGGCTTCCGGGCCACCCTGTTCGGCTTCGGCAAGGGCGGCCTGAACCAGCGCGTCCCTGAGATCGCCGTGGTGATAGGTGTTGATCGGCTTGCGGACTAATCGAGGCGGCATCGGCATCCCGGACTTTTCACTTGACACCGCAAGGGCGGCGCGAATGTAATAGGCTATAATTTCAAGGCGTGGCCAACAAGGCCCGCGCATGAGAATAACCCCAGGAAACGCCATCCACGCAGCCTGGCTGCCTGTGACCAGAGGAGCGACGATGTCCGGAAAACTCAAGGTACATGTCGACCAGGACAAGTGTCAGGGCCACGCCCGCTGCAAGGCGCTGGCGCCGGAACTGTTCGATCTCGACGAATTCGGCAATGCGCACGAGGCCGGTGACGGCACGGTGCCCGCAGGGCTCGAGGACAAGGCCTGGCTTGCCAAATCGAACTGCCCGGAAATCGCGATCGACGTCACCGAAGCGTGAATTACGCAGTCGCCGTTTGAACTGCTGACCGCCGTCAAGCGCCATCAAGGATCAAGCGAACGAAACGGAGGAATTCAACCGATGTCCGATCCCGCCCGCGCCATTCCCGATTCCGCCCCCGCGCTGTCCGATCATCCTCCGGTCACCGACTGGGTGCACGATTTCGACCACACCGACCCGCAGTGGACCGAAAATCCGTTTCCGATCTGGGAAACGCTACGAGAGGCGTCGCCGGTGATCCATACCGACCGCTTTCTCGGCTGCTACATGCCGACCACCTATCAGGCGGTCAAGGAAATCGCCTACGATACCGAGCATTTTTCCTCGCGCCGCGTTATCGTGCGCGACGTCCGGCCCGAGATCGTCAACACCGCGCCGCCGATCACATCCGATCCCCCGGAGCACAAGCCCGCGAAGCAGCTGCTGCTGCCGCCATTCACGCCCGACGCCATGAAGAAACTGGAGCCCCGGGTCCGCGCCATCTGCAACGAACTGATCGACGAATTCATCGCGGACGGCCAATGCGATGCCGCGGCGCGCTACACCAAGCACATCCCGGTGCGCGCCATCGCCCACATGCTCGGCATCCCCGAAAAGGACAGCGACCTCTTCATCAAGTGGATCCACGAAATTCTGGAACTCGGCATCAGGGACGACGCCACCATGATGCGCGCGGTCCAGGAGATGACCGGCTATTTCGCCGGCCATATCGAGGCGCGCAAGCAAAACCCCACCGACGACCTGATCACGACGATGATGAACGCCCGCGACAGGAACGGCCAGCCGTTGTCCGACGGACACGTGCTTGGCTCGCTGCGGCTGCTGTTGATCGCCGGCATCGACACCACCTGGAGCGCGATCGGCGCCTCGCTGTGGCACCTGGCGAAAACCCCCGCCGATCGCGACCGCCTGATCGCCGAGCCGGAACTGATGCCGACGGCGATCGAGGAATTGCTGCGCGCCTATGCACCGGTGACGATGGCCCGCGAGGTGATGAAAGACACCGTGATCAGCGGCTGCCCGGTCAAGTCCGGCAACATGGTGCTGCTGTCGTTCCCCGCCGCCAACCGCGACCCCGCCGTGTTTCCCGACGCCGACAAGGTCGTGCTCGACCGCAAGGAGAACCGCCACGCCGCCTTCGGTCTCGGCATTCACCGCTGCGTCGGCTCCAACCTTGCGCGCATGGAGATGACCGTTGCGATCGAGGAATGGCTGAAGCGCATTCCCGATTTCAGGCTGGATCCGGCCGGCAAGGTCACCTGGTCGGAAGGCACCGTACGCGGCCCGCGGCAGTTGCCGATTCTGTTCGGCAAACCCGCCTGAAGCGTTCGCCGTCCATCGTTCCCATGCTAGACCTTCGGCTCTGACTGATCGGAACCGAAGGTCCAGCATGACCGAACCCAACGAACCGCCGCCGGATTCGAAGCTGACGCGCAGCAAGCAACGCTGGGCGCAGGAGGGTCGCTTCCTCACCGGCAAGACCTCCCGACCCGACGAGCAGCGCCTGCCGCCGGGACAGCATCTGACCCGGGACTGGCCCACCCTCGACCTCGGCCTGACCCCTGACATTTCCAGGGAGCGCTGGCGGCTCGACGTCTATGGCGCGGTGGAGCAGCCGCTGTTCTGGAACTTTGCCGAGTTCACCAGCCAGCCGCAGACGAAATTCATCTCCGACATTCATTGCGTGACGACGTGGTCGCGCTACGACAATCCTTGGGAGGGGCTTTCGACCCGCGACCTGCTCGACGCCTGCCGGCCGCGGGATGAAGCGCGGTTCGTGGTGCTGCATTCCCATGACGGCTACACCACCAACCTCGCGCTGGAAGATTTCGCCGCCGAGGACGCCCTCCTCGCGCACTCCTGGTCCGGCGCGCCGCTGGAGCAGGAGCACGGCGGCCCGGTGCGGCTCGTGGTGCCGCATCTCTATTTCTGGAAAAGCGCGAAGTGGCTGCAGAGCATCGAATTCCTGGCCGAGGACAAACCGGGCTACTGGGAAGTGCGCGGCTATCACAACCGCGGCGATCCCTGGAAGGAAGAGCGGTATTCAGGGGATTAAAGCGACTGCGAGCGTTCAACCACACCTCTCCCTTTGAGAGAGGTGAAGAGCAGCATCACCATGGAGAGAGCCCTTGCCGACTGAGCGTTTTCAATTCACCAGCGCGGAAGGCCATCAACTCGCCGCCGCGCTCGATTTGCCCGACGGCACGCCGCTGGCCTATGCGCTGTTCGCGCATTGCTTCACCTGCGGCAAGGACGTGCTGGCCGCCAAACGCATCGCGGTAGCGCTGGCGGCAAAGGGCATCGCGGTGCTGCGGTTCGACTTTACGGGCCTCGGCTCCAGCGAGGGCGAGTTCGCCAATTCGACCTTCTCCTCCAACGTCGCCGACCTGGTGCGGGCCGCCGACCATCTGCGCGAGACGCGCGGCGCTCCGGCCATCCTGATCGGCCACAGCCTCGGCGGCGCGGCGATGCTCGCCGCCGCCGGACGGATACCCGACGCCAAGGCGGTCGTCACCATCGCCGCGCCGTCCGATCCCGCCCACGTCACGCATCTCTTTGGGGATCGCATCGACGACATCCGCCAGCACGGCAAGGTGCAGGTCCAGCTCGCCGGCCGGCCGTTCCACATCACCCGCGAATTCCTCGACGATATCGCCGAGCACAACCTGATGCCGCAGGTGACCAAACTGCGCAAGGCGTTGCTGATCATGCAGTCGCCGACCGACGACACCGTCGGCATCGACAACGCCACGGATATTTTCGTGGCCGCCAAACATCCCAAGAGCTTCGTCTCGCTGGCGGGCTCCGACCACCTGCTCTCCGGCAAGCGCGACGCCGCCTATGTCGCCGGAGTCATCGCCGCCTGGGCGGAACGCTATGTCGATCTCGCTTTGCCCGGGCAAGACGCTGCTTCGGACAACACGCCGCGAAAGGTCGTGGTCAGCGAAACCCGCAACGGAAAATTCCAGCAGACGGTTTCGGTCGGACCGCATCAATTGGTGGCAGACGAGCCGATCGCCGCCGGCGGCGACGACAGCGGACCCGGACCCTATGACTATCTGCTCGCCGGCCTCGGCGCCTGCACCTCGATGACCATGCGCATGTATGCCGACCGCAAATCGCTGCCGCTGGATCGCGTGACAGTGACGCTCGACCACCGCAAGATCCACGCGGAGGATTGCGCCGAGTGCGAAACCAAGGTGGGAATGCTCGACCAGATCCAGCGCGTGATATCCATCGAAGGCACGCTCGACGCCGAACAACGCACGAAACTGATGGAAATCGCCGACAAGTGCCCGGTTCACCGCACGCTGAATTCGGAGATCCGGATTGTCACATCAGCGGCGGATTGACGAGCGATCGACGTCACGCGCGCGGGCGTGACTCCTGCGCCGGCACCAGCGGCTGGACCCGCAGCACGCCGCGCAGTCCGGCGGCGGTGCCCAGCAATATTCCGCCCACCGCGACGAACGACGCCAACGCCAGCGTCGACAGGCCGGTGAGGCCCTGCCCGATCGAGCAGCCATAGGCCATCGCACCGCCCGCCCCCATCAGCGCGGCGCCGCCGATCGAGCGCAGCATGTGACGCGGCGAGGAAAAGCCTTCCCAGTGGAAGCGGCCCGTGACCAGCGCCGTCAGCAGGCTGCCGCCGAACACGCCGGCCACCAGGGCGATGCCGAAATTCAGTGTCAGCCCGGTCGACAGCATGACGTACTGCACGCTGTCGGCGATCGGCGCGATGAAAGTCAACGATGTCACCGCGGCCGGCTCGAAATCGTCGGCGCCGAGATAGCCGGTGGCGAACCAGCCGGCGGTCACCAGCAGGCCGACCGCGAGTCCGGCGGCGATCTGGCCCCAGGCGCGCTGGAACGGCGCATGCGCGAACGCGAAGATGATCAGGGCCCCCGAGATCGCGGACGCCGCGAGCATGCGCGCAAAAGTCTCGCTGAGGCCGAAGGTCGACAGCAGCGCCGGCAGAGAGATCACGTTCGGCGCGGATTGCGTCATCTGCAGCGCCGCGATGCGCGGAGGCGCGATCAGGCCCTTCAATGTCATCTGCGCGGCGATGCCGAGCACGATCACCACGACGAACGAGCGCAGGTTACCGCGCCCGAGCAGCACCAGCGCGCGCGAGCCGCAGCCGTTCGAGAGCACCATGCCGTAGCCGAACAGCAGGCCGCCGAAAAACATCAGCGGCGCGGAAAACGACGATTGCAGGTAGATCGTCTTGCCGAGGTCGATGACGCCGCCGGCGGCGAGCAACTGCGCGGCTGCGATCGCAACCCCCAGCGCCAGCGCATAGGTCCGGATCAGGCGGCTGTCGCCGTCGGCCCACCAGCCGCGCAGCCCGGAAAGCAGGCAGAAGCCGCTCAGCAGAGCGACTGCGCCATAGGCCAGACCGATCAGCAGCCCGCTCACCACGACAATGTTGTCCACTGGATTTTCCCTGGGCTTCGCGGCCAAAACGGCCGACACGACTGAAGTAAGCTGCAGAATTCGCTCTGCTATAGCTTCCTGCGCATAGGCCCGTCCACGGCACGCAAGAACAAAGAATGAAGCTGTCGCGCCGCGCGCGACGGAGAGAACAAAACCTTCGCTCTCAATCGAAATGCGATTGCTTTCGTTTCCGTCGCAGGTGCTCAAAAAGCGATGAGATCAGGCGACGCTAGGCCGGCCGCAGGATGACGCGGTCGCGCGAGGACCCGGCGACTGCAAGAAAGGCGGCCTTCGCCTGTTCCAGCGGATAGACCGCACCCGGCTGGATCGGAAACGGCCTGAGATGTCCGCTGGCGAAACCCGGACCAAGCTCGCGGAGCACCGCCCCTGTCGCGATCGACGACAGTCCCAGCGTATCGATGCCGACATAGGTGTGCTGGCCGCGGTAGAACTCCAGGATGTTGAACGGCACGATGCGCTCGATGGCGGCAATCAGGATCTGACGTCCCCGCAACGCCAGCGATTGATGCGCCGCCTGAAAATAGGGATCGCCGACGGTGTTGAAGACGATGTCGGCGCCCTTGCCGTCCGTTACTTCGCGGACGCGCGTGGCGACGTCCGTCACCGAGGCGTCGATGACATCGACCGTGCCATTGGCGTGACCCTCATAGAGCTCACTCCGGCGCACCACGCCTATCACGCGGGCGCCGTGCCAACTGGCGATCTGCACGGCGGCCTGACCGACCTTGCCGTTGACGCCCATCACCAGCACCGTCTCGTTGCTTTTCGGCGTGCCGGCGCGTCGAAGCCCTTCCATCGCGGTGACGAAGGGGACGCCGATCCCGGCCGCCTCCTCCCACGAGATGTTCCTCGGCTTCTCCACCACCGCTTCGGCTTCCACTGCCAGATGCGTGGCATGGGTGCCGTCGCGGCGGATCCCGAGGTCGCCCGAGGAGCCGAACACCTCCCGCCCGATCCAGTCGGCCGGGCCGTCGATCACGAAGCCCGCGTAGTCGCGGCCGGGCGTGCGCGGGAATACCGCGTAGGGCATCAGGCCGGTGGCGGCTTTCACGTCGGACGGATTGACCGCCGCGGCCTTGACCTCGACCAGCAGTTCGTTGGCGCCCCGCGTCAGCGGGCGCAGCTCGACGACAGGCGCGAGCGCCGCCGGATTGTCCGCTTTCGCCGGCAGGCGCACGCAGAGCGCCTCCACCGTTACGGGCGGGCCATCCGGTCTTGGGGGGGCTGGTATCATCGGGTTTCCGATTGAGCGGCGTTATCCGGCGATTTGACGCCCGCGGGGATCGTTGGCACCATGGTGATGCATCATGACTAGCCGGTTGATCGGTTAGTTCAAGAGGCTTGTTCCAACAAGCCCGCAGCAACGGGAGAACGCCTTGCATCCGGTCCTGACCGCGGGGAGATCCACGTGAACGTCAAGGCCACGCTCTCGCCTGACGATCTCGCGCGTGCCTGTGCGGACGCGATGTGGCGGGAAGACGACGCCAGCAAGGGCCTCGGCATGGAGATCTCGGAGGTCGGGCCGGGCCGCGCGACCCTGACGATGACCGTCCAGCCGCACATGGTCAACGGGCAGCGCATCGCGCATGGCGGCTTTATCTTCCTGCTGGCGGATTCGACCTTCGCCTTTGCCTGCAATTCCCGCAACGAGCGCACCGTGGCGGCGCAATGCGATATCACCTTCATCAAACCCGGCAAGCTCGGCGACCGGCTGGTGGCGACCGCGCGGGAGATTTCCCGCAGCGGGCGTTCCGGCATTTACGACGTGCGCGTCAGCGTCGATGATGTCGTGATCGCCGAGTTTCGCGGCCATTCCCGCACCGTCGGCGGCGCCTGGCTGCCGACCGAGGCCGACATCAAGCCGAGCTAGAGAGAACACGCGATGGCCTTGACCAACCCTCGATCCGACAGCAGGGAGTACAGCGCCGAAATGGACGAGGCCGAGCGGAAGTCACGCGACGAGATCGTCGCACTGCAGACCAAGCGCATGGCATGGACGCTGGCGCATGCCTACGACAATGTCGCGCATTACAGGAAAGCCTTCGACAAGGCCGGCGTTCATCCCGGAGACCTCCGGCAACTGTCCGATCTCGCGCAATTCCCGTTCACAGTGAAGACCGACCTGCGCGACAATTATCCGTTCGACATGTTCGCAGTGCCGCGCGAAAAGCTGGTCCGGGTCCACGCCTCCTCGGGCACCACCGGCAAACCGATCGTGGTGGGCTACACCCAGGCCGATATCGACATGTGGTCGGAGGTGATGGCGCGCTCGATCCGCGCCGCGGGCGGTCGCACCGGCATGATCATCCACAACGCCTATGGCTACGGCCTGTTTACCGGCGGGCTCGGTGTGCATTACGGCGCGGAGAAACTCGGTTGCACCGTGGTGCCGGTTTCCGGCGGCATGACCGAGCGGCAGGTGCAGCTGATCAACGATTTCAGGCCCGACATCATCACGGTGACGCCGAGCTACATGCTGGCGATCCTGGACGAATTCAAGCGCCAGGGCCTCGACCCCAGGAAATCGTCCCTGAAGATCGGCATTTTCGGCGCCGAACCCTGGACCAACGCGATGCGTGCCGAGATCGAGGCCGCGTTCGACATGGATGCGACCGATATCTACGGCCTGTCCGAGGTGATCGGCCCCGGCGTCGCGCAGGAATGTATCGAGACCAAGGACGGCCTGCATATCTGGGAGGATCATTTCTATCCCGAAGTGATCGACCCAGAGACCGGCGCCGTGCTGCCCGACGGCGAAAAGGGCGAGCTGGTTTTCACCTCGTTGACCAAGCAGGCGTTTCCGATCGTTCGCTACCGCACCCGCGACCTGACCCGCCTGCTGCCGGGAACGGCGCGGCCGGGGATGCGGCGGATGGAGAAGGTGACCGGCCGTTCCGACGACATGATCATCCTGCGCGGCGTCAACGTTTTCCCGACCCAGATCGAGGAAGTCTTGCTGGCGACCTCCTGGTGCGGCGGCCATTTCATCATCGAACTGACCCGCGAGGGGCGGATGGATGAAATGACGGTCATCGCGGAGTCGCGGCCGGAACACTGGGATGACAGCGGCCTGGTCGAGCACACCGAACGGGTCACCGCCCATATCAAGAACACCATCGGGATCACCGCGCGGATCCGCGCGGTGCCGCCGGAAACGCTGGAGCGTTCGCTCGGCAAGGCCCGGCGCGTTTACGACAAGCGACCGAAGGAATAGGCTCAACACCGCAATCAGGAGAAATCCGTGACCCGCCATCCCTCACGCCGCGATGTCCTGACCTCCTCGATTGCCGTCGCCGCCGGTGCGGCCTTCCCATCCCTCGGACAAGTGAGTCCCGCCATGGCCAACCCCGGCCTGATGTCCGCCGCCGAGATCGTCGCTGCCATCAGGGACAAGAAAGTGACCGCAACCGACGTCGCCAGGGCCGCGTTCGCCCGCGCCGAGCAGGTCAGGGACCTCAATGCGCTGATCATCGTCAACAGGGATCCGGCGCTGGCGGCGGCGGCGGAGATCGATGAGGGCGGCCGCGGTCCGCTGCCGCTCGCGGGCCTGCCCATTGTCGTCAAGGACAACATCAATACCGCTGACATGCCGACATCCGGCGGCACGCCCGCGCTGCAGAACGCGCAGCCGCGCAGCAACGCGCCGTCGCTGCAGAAGCTCTTGAAGGCCGGCGTGGTCATGGTCGGCAAGGCCAACATGCACGAGCTGGCGTTCGGCATCACCAGCACCAACCTGTCGTCGTTCGCGGGCGCGGTGAAAAACCCCTACGACAAGACGCGGATACCCGGCGGCTCCTCCGGCGGAACAGCGGCGGCGATCGCCGCCGGCATCGTCAGCTGCGGCCTCGGATCCGACACCGGCGGATCGACCCGCGTGCCGGCGGCGCTTTGCGGAATCGTCGGATTGCGGCCGTCGGTCGGCAATGGCGGCGCGGAGCGCCGTTACGACGATACCAACATGGTGGTCCCGATCAGCCATACCCGCGACACCGTCGGCCCGATGGGCCGCACCGTCGCCGACGTGGCGCTGCTGGATTCGGTCATTACAGGAACGGCAATGGCCACGGCGGCGCCGCTGCGCGGCAAGCGCCTGGGAATTCCTGCGGTGTTATGGAGCGGTCTCGACCGCGACCTCGAGGCCGTGACGCAGGCCGCGCGTGCCAAACTCGCGGAGGCCGGCGTCGTTCTGGTCGACGTCGATATGCCCGGACTGTTCGAGCAGAATGCCAAAGTGTCGTTCCCGGTCGCGCTGCATGAACCGATCGCCGACATCCCGGCTTACCTCAAGGCGTCCGATATCGAGGGCATCACGCTGGCCGACATCGCCGCCAAAATCGCCAGCCCCGACGTCAAGGGCGCGTTCGGCGCCATCACCGCCGACGCTTTCGGCGCCGCCTACCAGGATGCCATGACCGTGCAGCGCCCCGCGCTGCAGAACATCTACCAGGCCTATTTCCGCGACAACAATCTGGACGGCATCCTGTTTCCCACCACCATCGCGCCGGCGCCCGCCATCGACGCCGAGAAGGGATCCGGCGAGATGTCGATCAATGGCGGCAAGCCGGTGCCTGTCTTCGACACCATGATCCGCAACACCGATCCCGGCAGCAATGCCGGCCTCCCGGGCCTGTCGCTGTTCGCCGGCATGACGCCGGGCGGCCTGCCGGTCGGGATCGAGATCGACGGTCCCGTCGGCAGCGATGCCAAATTGCTCGGGTTGGGGATGTCGATCGAAGCCATTCTGGGCACCGCGCCGCGGCCGAAAGGCTGAGGCGCCAAAAAATATCGAAAACAACCCCATGCAATGACAGGGTTTAGGTATTTAGATACCTTTCTTGGTCATTCCGGCCGCGGTCAGCGCGACCCGGAATCTCGGGCGAACGTCTCCGGATTCCGGGTCTGCGCCGTCCGGCGCATCCCGGAACGACGTGCTCGAATCTCAAACGTGGTCGTAGTCCACCACGACCCTGTCCGAGGTCGGCTTCGCCTGGCAGGTCAGGATGAATCCTGCCTTGAGCTCCCATGGCTCCAGCGAATAATTGACCTCCATCTCGGCGCTGCCCTCGACCAGCCTGGCGCGGCAGGTCGAGCACATG
>NZ_JAUYQU010000241.1 GCF_030697065.1 Bradyrhizobium sp. | reverse complement strand
GCCAGCCACGGCGTCTGCGCCACCGTCATTCCCAGGAGCGACCACACCACGACGAGGACGAGCAGGGCGATGGTTCCGATGAATTTGCGGGTGCGTATGGTCATGACGGGAATGTGCATCTCCTGGGCCGGGACGCGGCTTGCGTGAGCGAAGGGGCGGACTATAAGGGGCGCGCCAATTCATTCAAGCGCAGCGTCGATGACCGCCAGTTCCGCAACCCAAGCACCGCATAGCCGCGCCGTGAGGTGGTGGCTGCTCTCGATCGCAGCGCTGATCGCGATCATGGTGCTGGTCGGCGGCGCCACGCGGCTGACCGAATCCGGACTTTCGATCGTCGAGTGGAAGCCGGTCACCGGCACGCTGCCGCCGCTCGGCGAGGCGCAATGGACGGCGGCCTTCGAGGCCTACAAGACCATCCCGCAATACCGCGAACTCAATGCGGGCATGTCGCTCGACCAGTTCAAGACCATCTTCTGGTGGGAATGGAGCCACCGGCTGCTCGGTCGCGTGATCGGGGTGGCCTATCTGGTGCCGTTTCTCTGGTTTCTGTGGCGCGGCGCCTTGAGCACGCAGCTGAAGCGGCGGCTGTGGCTGATCTTCGGTCTCGGGGCGCTGCAGGGCGCGGTCGGCTGGTGGATGGTGGCGTCGGGCCTGACGCTGCGGACCGAGGTTTCACAATATCGTCTGGCCACCCATCTCGTGCTGGCGCTGGTCATATTCGCAGGCATCGTCTGGACGCTGCGGCGGTTGGCGGGCCGGCCGCCGGTTATCGTCTCGTCGCGGCTGCGGATCACCAGCCAGGCGCTGCTGGCGCTGACCTTCGTGCAGCTCTATTTCGGCGCGCTGGTCGCCGGGCTGCGCGCGGGAAGGGTCTACAACACCTGGCCTGAGATCGACGGTGCATTCATTCCCTCGGCTGAGCGGCTGTTCTTCGAGCAACCGTGGTGGCGCAATCTGTTCGACAACCCGCTGACGGTGCAGTTCGAGCACCGGATGGCGGCCTATGTGCTGCTGGCGCTGGCGATCCTGCATGCGGCCGACGCGATCCGATCGCGCGCCGGGAGTGCTGTGGTCAACGGCGCGGTGTGGCTGGTGGCGGCCATCATTGTGCAGGCGGTGCTGGGGATTCTCACACTGCTGCATCAAGTGCCGATCGACCTCGCATTGGCGCACCAGGCCGTGGCGATGGTAGTGCTGACGCTTGCGATTTTCCAGGTCGAGCGACTGGCGGCACCGCCGGTATCGGTGGAGCGCAAACTGGGCGTGCCCGCCGATCAGATCGGCTGAGCCGCTAGCACCAAGGGTTGCCGTAGCTGTTGAGACCGCAGCTGTAGCCATAGACCCAGCCGTTCCAGGCGGCGACTTCCGGGACGGCATATCGGGGCAACCGATATGGAGTAACGACCGGCAACCGGACGACACGGACCGCCGGCGGAATGTTCCGCACATATCCGCTCGACCGCGTGAACATCACGTCGGGCCCATCATACAGGGATTGGGCGGTAGGGTACGGCGTCGCCACCGTCGTCCTGAACCTGTAATTCGCCCGGGGAAGCCCCGGCGGCAACTGGCTGGCGGCGCGTCGCGCGGCGGCCTTGCCGGCGGGGCCGGCCGCCTCGACAGTTGAGGGGATCGCAAGCATCGCGACCAGAAACGGCATCATCCAGCGCGGCATGGTCGGCTCCGAATTCGGACGGCTGCAGCATGCCATTTTTGAATGCGGGGCGGGACGGGATTGCGCAACGAGGGTTAACAGGGGATGTCCTGTCTGCCATGTCGGCTTTGGCACGAAGCGGACGTATGGCATTGCGGATGAGTCTACGGCGTGGGACGGAGGGGCAACGCAACACCGACGATGGTGTTGCAGAGCACCTCTTCGCGTCGCATCTCGAACAGCTCGGGCCGCTTCGATGCTCGCGGATGAAAACGCAACAGCGTCATTCCGGGGCGCGCGAAAGCGCGGACCCGGAATCTCGAGTTTCCGGGTCTGCGCCTGACGCATCCCGGAATGACGAAAGCCCTACGCCCCCAGCGCCTGCTCGAGGTCGGCGATCAGATCTTCCTTGTCCTCGATGCCGATCGACAGCCGCACCACGTCGGGGGCGGCGCCCGACTTGATTTTGGCAGCGTCGTCGAGCTGGCTGTGCGTGGTCGAGGCCGGATGGATCACCAGCGAGCGGGTGTCGCCGACATTGGCGAGATGCGAGAACAGTTTCAGGTTCGACACCAGGTTGACGCCGGCTTCGTAGCCGCCCTTGAGGCTGAAGGTGAAAACCGCGCCGGCGCCCTTCGGCGCGTATTTGCGCGCGAGGTTGTTGTAAGGGTTACTCGCCAGGCCGGAATAGTTCACCGCGGCCACGGCCGGATGGCCGGCGAGATACTCCGCCACCGCCTTGGCATTTTCGCAATGCTTCGCCATGCGCAGCGGCAGCGTCTCGATGCCGGTGAGGATCATGAAGGCGTTGAAGGGCGATATCGCCGGGCCGAGATCGCGCAGGCCGAGCACGCGGCAGGCGATCGCGAAGGCAAAATTGCCGAACGTCTCCTGGATCCTGATGCCGTGATATTCCGGTCGCGGCTCGCAAAGCATCGGATATTTGCTGTCCTTCGACCAGTCGAAGGTGCCGGCGTCGACGATGACGCCGCCGAGCGAGTTGCCGTGGCCGCCGAGGAACTTGGTCAGCGAGTGCACGACGATGTCGGCGCCGTGATCGATTGGGCGGATCAGATAGGGCGTCGCCAGCGTATTGTCGACGATCAGGGGCACGCCGGCCTTGCGGGCGACCGCGGCGATCGCCTCGATATCGGTGATGGAGCCCGCGGGATTGGCGATCGATTCGATGAAGATCGCCTTGGTGCGCGGGGTGACGGCGCGTTCGAAGCTGCCGGCATCGTCCGGATCGGCCCACACCACGTTCCAGCCGAAACTCTTGAAGGCGTGGCTGAACTGGTTGATCGAGCCGCCATAGAGTTTTCGTGCCGCGATGAACTCATCGCCGGGCATCATGAGTTGTTGAAGAACGACCACCTGGGCGGCGTGCCCCGATGCGACGGCGAGCGCGGCGGTGCCGCCCTCGAGCGCGGCGACCCGTTCTTCCAGCACCGCCTGGGTCGGGTTTCCGATCCGGGTGTAGATGTTGCCGAACGCCTGCAATCCGAACAGCGAGGCGGCGTGGTCAGCGTCGTTGAAAACGAATGACGTGGTCTGGTAGATCGGCGTCGCCCGGGCACCGGTGGTGGGATCGGGCTGCGCGCCGGCATGGACGGCGAGGGTGGAGAAACCCGGAAGGCGGTCGGTCATGGTGTTTCCTCTTTGACGGGCCCGTCGCCGCGGTGTGGCGCCGCCTGATGGCGCCGCGCGGGACAGGTGAGACAGTGCGGCCTTGTAGTGCGAGACGGCGCAATCCGCGTCCTGCGTTCGGGGGACATTCGCGGCAGCCGCGCCCGCCGTCAAGGTGATCGGGGGCTTGATCGGCGATTGAGAACGACCATGCTTCGGTTTGCCGCGCTCTCAAGAGATTCGTTTCGCAATTGCGTCACGCAAGATCGTTTTTGTTTTTCGCGGCGCGGTCGGATGCGGCGGTCTCGCCGCCGCCGACGCTCGTTCGGTCGAGCGACAGCCGCATGCCCTGGGTCGGCATCGGCGCGCGCTTCGAGCTCAGGGTGCGCGAATTGACGCCCATCCAGGAAATTTCCGAGGACAGCCGGCCATATTCGATCTTCGGGCAGCGGTTCATCACGACCTTGAGGCCGGCAGCCTCCGCTTTGGCCGCAGCGGCGTCGTCGCGTGCGCCGAGCTGCATCCAGATCACCTTCGGCAGCGGATCGAGCTGCAGGGCTTCCTCGACCACCGGCATGATGTGGCTCGAATTGCGAAAAATATCGATCATGTCGACGGGGCGGCCGACATCCCCGAGCGAGGCGACGAAGGGTCTTCCCAGCAGGTTCTTGCCGACGTGACCGGGATTGACCGGGATCATGTCGTAGCCGCGCTGCGCCAGATATTTGAACGCGAAATAGCTCGGCCGCACATTGACCGGCGACGCGCCGACCATCGCGATCGACTTCACGCCGTTGAGGATGCCGCGGATGTAATCGTCGTCGTAATTGTCATGGTTCATCTACAACAGCCATTCCATTCTCCGTCATTCCGGGATGGTGCGTTAGCACCAGACCCGGAATCTCGAGATTCTCAGGTGCGCAATTGCGCACCGTAGTTCGGCTCTCCGAGCCGCCCCGGAATGACGGTCTAGTGATCCTGCCATGTCGGCGCGCGCTTCTCGATGAAGGCGCCGATGCCTTCCTCGGCGTCGCGGGCCATCATGTTCTCGGTCATCACCTCCGCTGCGTAGCGATAGGCGTCGGCGAGGTTCATTTCGGCCTGGCGGTAGAAGGCTTCCTTGCCGAGTTTTATTGTATAGGCGGATTTCAGCGCGACCTTCTGCGCCAGCGCGATCGCGGCGTCGCGTTCGGTGCCGGCGGTCACGACGCGGTTGACGAGGCCGATGTCCCGCGCCGTCGTCGCCGCGATCGGCTCGCCGGTCAGCAGCATTTCCATCGCCTGCTTGCGCGGGACGTTGCGCGACAGCGCCACCATCGGGGTCGAGCAGAACAGCCCGATATCGACGCCCGGCGTGGCGAAGGTCGCGGCCTCCGACGCCACCGCCAGATCGCAACTCGCCACCAGTTGGCATCCGGCCGCGGTGGCGACGCCCTGAACGGCGGCCACCACCGGCTTCGGCAGTTGCACGATCGCCTGCATCATGGCGCTGCAGGCGTTCATGATGGTGGCAAAGTAGGCGCGGCCGCGATCGGCATCGCTGCGGCGGGCGGTCAGTTCCTTCATGTCATGGCCGGCGGAGAAGGCCGGGCCGTTGGCCGCGATCACCACCGCGCGCACGCCCGCATCGTCGTGGATTTGGTTCAGCGCACCATGCAGCTCGGCGATCAGGCCCTCCGACAGGCTGTTGCGGGCCGCTGACCGGTTGAGCGTCAGCACCGCGATGCTGCCGACTTCCTCCCGCAGCAGAATTGGCGATGGCGGCGTGGCGGCGCGGGCGGTTTGGGCAGGCATCGGAAATTTTCCACTAGGGCAGCTGCGTCACCATAATGTAACAAGCCTCGCGAGGCGAGGCGGGAAAGTGACGGGAGAGACATGGCAGTTGTGAAAATGAGCGTGGCCGAACTGGAGGAGTTCCTTCGCGTCGAGTTTCCGCAGTCGTTCGGCAGCGGCGATACCACGATCGAAAGCGCCGACGGAACGACCTGCCTGTTGCGGCAACGCTACAGCGCGCGGATGCTTCGTCCGGGCGGGACGGTGTCGGGACCGACGCTGATGGCGCTGGCCGATTGCGCCATGTATGTGGTGCTGCTGTCGGCGATCGGCCCGATCGGCCTCGCGGTCACTACCAATCTCAACATCAATTTCCTGCGCAAGGGGCAGGCCGGCCAGGATATCCTCGCCGAGGCCAGGCTTCTGAAGCTCGGCAAGCGGCTGGCGGTCGGCGAGGTCAACCTGCTGTCGGGGACGTCCCCCGATCCGATCGCGCATGTGACATCGACCTATTCCATTCCAAATACTTGATGTTTTATACGGTACTATAACACCATAATTACAAGCCATTGTTTTCGCTATTGAAATTATGCGCTGCGGGCGTTGACGCGTGCGGCGGAGCAAACTAGAAAACGCCCAGTTCGGCGCAGTCGCGTCCGATATCCCCATTCACGGATTTTCTCACATGAAAACGTTTTCGGCCAAGCCCGCCGAGGTGACGAAGAAGTGGGTGCTGATCGACGCCAAAGGTCTGGTCGTCGGCCGGCTCGCCACCATCGTCGCGACGCGCCTCCGCGGCAAGCACCTCCCGATCTACACGCCGCATGTCGATTGTGGCGACCACGTCATTATCATCAACGCGGCGCATGTCGTGCTGACCGGTCGCAAGCGCGACAACAAGGTTTATTACAATCACACCGGCTTCATCGGCGGCATCAAGGAACGCACCGCGAAGTCGATCCTCGAGGGTCGTTTCCCCGAGCGCGTGGTCGAGAAGGCCATCGAGCGCATGATCCCGCGCGGCCCGCTCGGCCGGGTGCAGATGGGCAATCTGCGCGTCTATCCCGGGCCGGAGCATCCGCATGAGGCCCAGCAACCCGAGCCGCTCGATATCGCTTCGATGAATCGCAAGAACATGAGGGCCGCATAAGATGTCCGACACCATGCAGTCTCTCGACCAGTTGTCGGCGCTGAAGACGGCTTCGCCGGAAGCGCCGAAATACGTCAAGAAGGTCGACAAGCAGGGCCGTGCCTACGCCACCGGCAAGCGCAAGGACGCGGTCGCCCGCGTCTGGATCAAGCCCGGCGCCGGCAAGGTCATCGTCAACACCCGCGAGGTCGAAGTCTATTTCGCCCGTCCGGTGCTGCGCATGATGATCCAGCAGCCGCTGGTCGCCGCCGCCCGCGCGGGACAGTACGACGTGATCTGCACCGTGGCCGGTGGCGGTCTGTCGGGCCAGGCCGGCGCCGTGCGTCACGGCATCTCGAAGGCGCTGACCTATTTCGAGCCTGATCTGCGCGGCGTCCTGAAGAAGGGCGGCTTCCTGACCCGCGACTCCCGCGTGGTCGAGCGCAAGAAGTACGGCCGCGCCAAGGCGCGCAAGTCGTTCCAGTTCTCGAAGCGCTGATTGCGTCGAACGGCAGCGATCGCTGCCAGCCGGAATACCAAAGGGCGCCTTCGGGCGCCCTTTTTGCTGCGCATTTGCCGAGCAGTTGACGCAAGTTTTTTTGAAAACTTTTGTATGCGTGCAAACGATTTGCCAATAGGGGCGGTATTAGCGTGCGCCCTGGCGACGGCGCGGATTATTTCAGGCGCGCCGGCTGCCGGCGCATCACGAACCTCCGGTGGACCATGTCGCTCGATATTTCCACGCTGTATTTCGTTGCCACCATGGTTGCGGCCATGCTGGGAGCCATGCTTTTGTTTTTCGGCAGGCAGGAGCATATCCCGGCGCTGAACTGGTGGGGCACCGCCTATCTGCTGGGCGCGGCATCGGTCGCACTGTGGACACTTGCCGCCGGCTCGCTGGGCGAGGTGCTTTCGCTGGCGCTCAACGCCGTCGGCTTCGTGGCCTGCGGCATGGTCTGGAACGCTTCCCGGGTATTCCACGGCCGCGAGCCGAACTGGCCGGGACTGGTGCTGGGCGCGGTCGCCTGGATCGCCGCCGTGATGACGCTGCCGCCGGAAGCCTCCGCCATGCGCATGACCATCGGCGCCGGCATCGTGGCGGTCTATGCGGCGCTGACGGCTGGCGAATTGTGGTCGGACCGGCGCCGGGCGCAGCAAAAGCGCTGGCCGGCGATCGTGGTGCCGGTGCTGCACGGTTTCGTGCTGATGCTGCCGATCCTGCTCGGCGATCTCTTCCATGCCCATGATGCGTCGTTCGCCGGCAGCATCTGGGTGACGGTGTTCTCCATCGAGCTCGTGCTCTACGCGGTCGGCACCGTGTTCGTGATCTTCATGCTGGTGTCGGAACGCGCGGTCACCGCGCACAAGACGGCGGCGTCGATGGATCCACTGACCGGCATGTTCAACCGCCGCGGATTTGCCGAGGCATGCGCGCGGGTGATCGATCGCGAGGCCAATGCCGGCCGCCCGGTCACGGTGATGATCTTCGACATCGACCATTTCAAGTCGATCAACGACCGCTTCGGCCACCCGGCGGGCGACGAGATTCTCAAGCTGTTCGCGGCCGTCGTGGTCAACGGGCTGCGCATCACCGACCTTTCGGGCCGGATCGGCGGCGAGGAGTTCGCAGCCTTGCTGCCCTGTTCGCTGGAAGAGGGCGTCGTCGTCGCCGAGCGCGTTCGCGAGGGCTTCGAAGGCTCAGGTATCGTCGACGAGACCGGGCCGGTCGACACCACCGTCAGCATCGGGGTGGCCGGTGGCCCCGCCGGCACCGAGCTCGAGGTGCTGCTGGCGGCGGCCGACACCGCGCTCTATCAGGCCAAACGCGGCGGCCGCAACCGGGTCGAGGCGGCCGAGGAGTTGCCGCTGTCGCTGGAAAACTGGCGCCGCAAGACCGCGGGTATCGCGCGCCAACCGCAGCAGCCGGCCGTTGCGCGGCTCGCGTAAGCGCAGGCGGTAACCCCGCGTTTACCATTCCATCGATATCATGGGGACCATGAATACGGTCCCCAGCCATAGCGCCAATGCCGCTTTGATGTCGCTCGAAGCTGCCGCCGCGGCGGCACGCGGCGGGTTCGCCTGCATGTTCTCGACGTCGGACGAATATGAGACGGCGCTGATACTGGAACGACGTGCGCAGGGCCGTTACGACGCAGCGCGGAGCCGCTGGCCGCTGGCGATGTTTGCCGGCTGCACCCTGATGGTCGCAGGCACCGTGCTGCTCTTCAGCTGAATGCCGCGGGACGCGCATGCCGGGGCGCCGCAAGGCGCCCTTTTTCTTTGCTGCGGGCCGCGCTAGAGACGTCAGGTCCCCAGCGAAAGGCCGCCCCCGATGATTACCGAAATCGCACAGATCGACATCAAGCCCGGCTCCGAGAAGGATTTTGAGGCAGCGGTCGCCAAGGCCCGCGCGGCCTTCGGCGCCTCCAAGGGGTTTCACGGCCTCGAGCTGCATCGCTCGATCGAGAAGCCGCAGCGCTACCGCCTGATGGTCAAATGGGCGACCCTCGAGAACCACACCGTCGATTTCCGCGGCTCGGAGAATTTCACGGAATGGCGCGGGCTGGTCGGGCAGTATTTTGCCTCGCCGCCCGAGGTCGAGCATACCGAAACGGTGCTCAGCTCGGCGGTCTGAACCCGGCCGTGGCCGCATCGGCCGGGATTTTCTCGGCCTTGAAATGATCGATCATGACCTTGGCGACCGCCATCAGCGGCAGCGCCAGCGCCAGGCCCCAGATCCCGAACACGACGCCCAGCAGAATCTGGAAGGCGAATAGCGTGGCGGGAGGAATGTCCAGCGCGTGACGCTGGATGATCGGGGTGAGGAGATAGCTCTCCAGCGCGTGCACGCCCATGAAAAGCACGAAGGCGCTGAACCCGGCGACCCATCCGGAGGCGAGGCTCGCCAGCACCACGATCAGGCCGCCGATCAGCGCGCCAATGGTCGGAATGAAGGCCAGCAATCCGGCCTGGATACCCAGAATGAACGCACTCTCGATGCCGATGAGCTTCAGGCCGATCCATGTCACGAGGAATACCGCGATCATGGTGACGATCTGCGCGATCAGCCAGCGCTCCAGCGTATCACCAATGCGATCGACGATCACGGTCGCGCGGGCGCGATGCCGCGCCGGGGCCAGGTACAACAGTCCCCTGCGATATACCGAGGGCTGCGCCGCGAACGCCAGTCCGAGAAACACCACGATAAAGAAATTTCCGACCGCGCTTACGGTGCCGAGCAGCACTTTCAGGGTCTGGCTCACGATGGCGCCGCCGCCGGAGGCGATGGCGCCCGCGCTCGGAAGGTTGTGCGGGACCGGCCCGAGGGGTGCGACCGGGGTTGCCGGCGCACCTAGCGTCGACGTAGCGGCAGGCGTGCCGATATGGCCAAGCTCGAGATAGCTGGTATCGATGCCGTTCTTCTCCAGGAAGGCCTTGACGGTAACCAGTTGCGATTTGATCGTATCGCTCAGCACGGTGGCCTGCCTCGCAATGGTGGCGCCGCCGAGGAACACCACGCCCGACAGCATGCCCGCCAGCACCAGGCAAACCAGGGTGAGCCGCAGCGGATGCGGCAGCTTGACGACGCGGCCGAGCAAATGGGTCATGGCGTTGAGTGCGACGCCGAGCAGCATTCCGGCGAAAATCAGAAACAGCGTCGCCGCGAAATACCAGGTGAACATCAGCAGGGCCGCAAACACCACGATGCCGATGCCGCCGACCGATATCGACCATGCCAGGTCGTTGCGGGCCCGAAGTCGATCGTCAGCCGAGACTGTCACGTTGATTCCCCCAGAAATCGATTTCCGGCGGCACTCTTTAGCGAAACGCGCCCGGGATCAAGCGCGGAAGGCGCCGGTTTGACGCTGGCGCGTCGGTTGTGCCAAGCGAGGCGCGGGATCCGGGCCGCGGGTCGGCGAGGGACGATCGGGATGAACTTCAAATACGTCGGTCCGCTGCTGCTGCTGGCCGCGCTGGTCATCGGCGACCAGATCAGGATCAATCGGCCCAATCACAAATACCGCCTGACTTTCGAGGTGGAGACGCCGGAAGGCGTCAAATCGGCCTCCGGCGTCATGGCGGTGCATCCGGACCGAAGCTACAGCCGCGGCGGCAAGACCACCACCAAAGGCGATGCCGTGTTCGTCGACCTCGGCGGCGGCAAGAACCTGGTCGCCCTGCTGGCGCATGGCGACAAAGCGCTCGAATTCGACGAGACCAATTATGTGGCGTTGCGCGCCTACAAGGCCGCGGGACACAATGTGTCTTTCAACCAGATGAGCCGGGCGACCGGCAAGGTGCCGGTGACAGGGGGGGTGATCCCGGTGCTGGTCAGCTTTGCCGACCCCGCCGATCCCGCCACCGCACGCCTGGTGCCGTCCGACAATGTCGAGGGCGCGCTGGGGAAGGGCATCCGGCTCCGCGGCATTTCGGCCGAGGTGGTGCCGAACGGCGTCTGGCCGCTCGATTTCGGTGGTTCGCTCGGCGATCCCGTGACCCGCGGCATCGAGGCAAAACTGCCGTGGGTGAGGCGTGGGGACAATGCGGCGGGCCGGGCGCTTCAGGCCGCGGGATTGCAGACCGGCGAGGCCATCGATTCCAAGGATGCATTCACGCGGAAATAGCAATGCAGACCGGCGCTTCGGCGTGGCATATTGATCCGTTATGGGGCGGGAGGCAGAATCCACCCGTACAAGAGACCTATCTGCCAAGAGACCTATCTGCCCGGGGTTTGTGACGTGAGATTGGAAGCCAGGCAATGAGGAGGCCGGTCGTCGGGGTGATCGCCAACGCCTATCGCGTCGAGGATCGATTTGCGACGCAGATGACCGGCGAGCGCAACTTGCGCGCTGTGGCCGAAGTCGCCGGTGCGTTGCCGCTGATGTTCGCAGGATGCTCCGAAATCACCGATCTCGGGGCGCTGCTCGATGTGGTCGACGGCGTGATCCTGACTGGCGCCCGTGCCAACGTCCACCCGACGCATTTCCGCTGCGAACCGCACCCCCGCCACGAGCCCTACGACCAGCAGCGCGACGGTCTGGCGCTGGCGCTGTCGCAGGCCTGCGTCGCGCGCGGCATCCCCCTGTTCGGCATCTGCCGCGGGCTGCAGGAAATGAACGTGGCCTTTGGCGGCTCGCTGCACCCCGAGATCCGCGAACTGCCGGGGCGCATCAACCACCGGATGCCGCGGCTGGAGAGCGGCGAAATCCATCCGGACCCCACGGTGGTTTTCGCCGACCGACATGACGTCAACCTCGTTCCCGGCGGCGCCTTCGCAACGCTGCTGGGCTGCGAGACCATCCGCGTCAATTCACTGCACGGCCAGGGCATCCTGGATCTCGGCGAACGGGTGGTGGTCGAGGGCGTGGCGGAGGACGGCACGATCGAGGCGATCCGGATAGCGGATGCGCCGGGCTTCGCGCTCGGCGTGCAGTGGCACGCGGAGTATGATCCGCAGCGCAATCCGATCAACCGCGCGCTGTTCCAGGCGTTCGGCGAGGCCCTGGCGGCGCGCCAGCGGACCGGTTAGCCGTCGCGCGAGGCAATTTCAATCGATGCTGCACGGGAGTTTCGCACCGTAGTATTACGGGGCCGGAGATTGATGTTGCTGGCGTTGATTTGAGGTAATGAAGCCGCCGAATTGGATGTCG
>NZ_JAUYQU010000107.1 GCF_030697065.1 Bradyrhizobium sp. | reverse complement strand
CCGCAAGCTTGACACCAGCACCGAGGTGTCAGGACCGCACGATTTCGCATCCGTTTCAGGCGCCCTGGTCAGGAGCGCCATCCGCGTCCACCGCATCCCCGTCCCGCACTGGTGACCTTGCGCAACGCCCCTTGTGAATGGGACGGGATGGCGAGACATATAGCGCGATCATGATTTCTGGTAAACAGAATTATTTTTGCGCGAGGGGCTTGACATTAATTCCGATAAACCGAACTGATTTGCCCGTCGGGTCGGCCGTGTTGAATCGGCTCGACAAATCAGTGGTTGCGTGCACGCCGGTTCATCAAGACTTCGGCACCCGATGACGAGATATCGCCGGCGAGTTTTCTCCGTCCGTCGCCACGAGGCGGACATCGATCGCCAACACGGCGATCCCGCTAATGCGCTGCCGGCGACAAGTCGGCGGTGCCGACATGGTCCTTCAACTGATCGAATTGGCCAGGGCGATAGACCGTCCCGTCGGGCGCAGCGATCTCAACGTCCCAGCAACCGTCCGAAATCAGTTCCCCGGCCTTCTTCAATGCGGCCGGGACCGACTCCCGGTTGAGCGTGACGCTTCCCGCCGTATCCTGCGCAGTAATCAAGAATCTCATATGAGTGCTCCCGGCGCAACGTGCAGGGCATTCTGGCCCAGCGCGCGGCTGCGTCAAGAGCGTAACTGGGCAAGCGGGTTCCATCCGGCAAACGGCGCCGCGAAACCCGCCGCTCAGGCGGGTGCGAAACGGGTTGTGACTACTCCTCGGTCGGCCCCGGAAGGGCCTGACGAAGGCGTTGGGTTTCGCGCCATGTTTCCGACACGTCCTTGCCGAGACGAGCGAGCCTGTGTGCCACCTGCAAGATGATGAGTGTGATCATGGCTACCGGCCCGCTTTCATGAAGAGACGTTCGATTTGACGCTCGCCGCCGTCCGTCCGCTTCAGCCCGCGGACGGCAAGGTAATGCTCGACCTCGCGCTCGGCCCGTCGTTGACGAGATTCGATGTGGACGCGCAACATTCGTGCGAAAAAGGAAGGTTTTTTGGTCGGGGCAGAAAGCCAGGCCCCAGTTGCAAGTACGTTCGCCATAAGATGGCTCCTTTGCGGAGTTGTCCTTGAGCGAATCTCTTCCCTGATTACAGATAGGTACAGGTGACCGTTAACGCGAGGTTAAATAGCATTCATCGTGCATTTTTTTTGGACCTTCGCGCCCCGCTGCACGGATGAGCGTGACACGAAGATGCGCGACGACAAATCGATGTATCGCGCCAGCGGACATCGCGCGTCGACATTCGAGATCGCGGGTTCCGCCGATCACGGCGGAACGGAGGCCATCTTGTGGAAACGTCTATTGCGGCCGGCCTTTGACTGTCGATACACTCGACAACCTGTGCGAGAGGATTTTCGATGACCGATGTCCCTGCCAACGCATCTCCTCCATCCAGCAGCGTCGAACCAAGCCTTCACCGGGTCATGGGCCCCTGGCTGCTGCTGCTGTTCATCGTCGGCGATATCCTCGGCACCGGAATTTATGCGCTGACCGGCCAGGTCGCGAAGCAGGTGGGGGGCGTCGTCTGGCTGCCGTTCCTGGTCGCCTTCGTGGTCGCGCTCATCACCGCGTTCAGCTATCTCGAACTGGTCACCAAATACCCGAAGGCGGCGGGCGCCGCGCTCTACACCCACAAGGCCTTTGGCATCCATTTCATTACCTTCATCGTGGCGTTTGCGGTGATGTGCTCGGGGATTACCTCGGCGTCGACGGCATCGCGGGCGTTCGCCGCCAACATGTCGAGCGCGATGGATCTCGGCCTTTCGGGCTGGGGCATCACCGTCACGGGCCTGGTATTCATGGCGGTCGTCGCCGCCGTCAATTTCCGCGGCGTCGGCGAAAGCGTGAAGGCCAATGTGGTGCTGACCTGCGTCGAACTGACGGGATTGCTGATCGTCATCATCATCGGGCTCTGGGCGATCGGCCTCGGCCAGGGCGATGTTTCCCGCGTCCTCGAGTTTCGCTCGACGCCTGACGGCGGCATGTTCTGGCCGGTGATCGCGGCGACCACGCTGGCCTTCTTTGCGATGGTGGGCTTCGAGGACTCGGTCAACATGGCCGAGGAATGCAAGGACCCGACCCGTAATTTCCCCAGGGTGCTGCTCGCCGGCCTCGCGATTACCGGCGCCATCTATGTCCTCGTCTCGATTTCGGCGATCACGCTGGTGGCGCCGGAGAAGCTGGCCGAGGGCGAGACGCCGCTTCTGCAGGTGGTGCAGCAGGGCGCGCCGAACTTTCCGCTGTGGATCTTCGGCTTCATCACCATGTTCGCGGTGGCGAACAGCGCGCTGATCAACATGCTGATGGCCAGCCGGCTGGTGTATGGCATGAGCCGCGAACATGTGCTGCCGCCCGCGCTGGGAAGGGTGCATCGGACGCGGCGCACGCCCTATGTGGCGATCGGTTTCACCACGCTGCTGGCATTCGCGCTGATCACCTTCGTAGGCGAGGTGCCGGCTCTCGGAGGCACCACGGCGCTGCTGCTGCTCTGCGTGTTTACCGTGGTGAATGTCGCGGTGCTGGTGCTGCGGCGCGATCCCGTGGAGCACCAGCATTTTCGCACGCCGACCTTTCTGCCGATCCTGGGCGCCGTGTTCTGCGCCTTTCTGACCGGCCCGTGGACCGGCCGTGCCGTGGTTCAATACCACGTCGCCGGCGTGCTGCTTGCGATCGGCATCGGTCTCTGGTTCGTCACGGTCATGTTCAACCGCGCGACCGGGGTGAAGCCGGTGGATCCCGACAGGGAAGACTTCGGCCGCCGCGGGCCGAAAAACTAGGATGCATCTACTCCCCACCTTCCACGCGCTCTTGCGCGTGGCGGGGACGGGAGAAGAAGGCGCTTGTTCTCGTTATCGTCGCCGCTCCGGCTCAGTCGTTGGCGCCGTGGATGGAATCGATGACGGCAGCCGTGACTTCGGTGGTCCGGGCCTTGCCGCCGAGGTCCGGTGTGTGAAAGCGCGGGTCGGCGGTGACGCGCTCGATCGCCTGCATCAACCGTGTCGCGGCGACCGGTTCGCCGAGATGCTCCAGCATCATGACGGAAGACCAGAACGTGCCGATCGGATTGGCGATGCCCTTGCCGATGATGTCGAAGGCCGAGCCGTGAATCGGCTCGAACATCGAGGGATACGTTCGCTCCGGATTGAGGTTGGCGGTCGGCGCGATGCCGAGCGAGCCGGCGAGCGCCGCGGCGAGATCCGACAGCACATCGGCATGCAGATTGGTCGCGACCACGGTATCAATGGTCTCCGGCTTCATGACCATCCGCATGGTCATGGCATCCACCAGCATCTTGTCCCAGGTGACGTCCTTGAATTCGGCGGCGATCTCGACGGCGATTTCATCCCACATCACCATGGCATGGCGCTGCGCGTTGGACTTGGTCACGACGGTCAACAGTTTTCGCGGGCGGGACTGCGCCAGCCGGAATGCGAAACGCATGATGCGCTCGACGCCGGCCCGCGTCAGGATCGACACGTCGGTCGCGACCTCGAGCGGCAAGCCCTGGTGCACGCGGCCGCCGACCCCCGCATATTCGCCTTCCGAGTTTTCGCGGACGATGACCCAGTCGAGTTCCTTGCCGTGAACGTTGCGCAGCGGGCTGGTGATCCCGGGCAGGATGCGGGTCGGTCGGACATTGGCGTATTGATCGAACGGCTGGCAGATCGCGAGCCGCAGGCCCCACAACGTGATGTGGTCTGGCACGTCCGGCGCGCCGGCCGAGCCGAACAGGATGGCGTCGTGTCCCTTGATCCGGTCGCGGCCGTCCCCGGGCATCATGATGCCGTGCTTCTTGTAGTATTCGGAGCCCCAGTCGAAATGATCGACCTTGAACGCGAAGCTGCCGTCGCGCCGGGCGAGGGCGTGCAGGACCTCGACGCCGGCGGCAATGACTTCTGTGCCGATCCCGTCGCCCGGGATCGCTGCGATGGCGTAGGTCTTCATGACAATTCTCCGGACCGCGCGCCGTCGCGCTTCGTTGGTTGATCGCCTGTGGGGCGGAAAGCTTAATTCCTTCAGCGTATCACTGCGCCTTCATCCCGGACTCCCTGACCACCGCCGTCAGCTTGCCGTGGTCGGCTTTCATCAGCGCCGCCAGTTCCTGCAGCGACATCGGCTTGCCCGGAATATCGGCCACCGCAAGCTGGCGCTGCACCTCCGGATTGGACAGCGCCTTGTTGATGGCCTGATTGATCTTTTCGGCAATCGCATCCGGCGTCGCCGAGGGCACGTAGATGCCGTACCACGAAACGTAGGATGCGCCGGGATAGCCGGCCTCGGCGATGGTCGGCACGTCGGGCAACGACGCGATGCGCTTTTCCGTGAACACCGCGAGCGGCTTGATGGTGCCCTGCTTGATGTGCGGCAAGGCCAGCGCCAGCGAGACGATTTCGAAATGCATCAGGTTGGTGATCAGGTCGATCAGCGCCGGCGGCTGGCCCCTGTAGCCGACATTGGTGAGCTTGACGCCCGCGGTCTGGAACAGTTTCTGCGCGGTCAGATCGATCGATGAGCCTGTGCCGGGATTGCCGAAATTGTAATGGCCGGGCTTGCTGCGCGCCAGTTCGAGAAACTCCTTGAGCGTATTGGCCGGCATCGAGGCGTTGACGACCGCCACGCTCTGATTCCAGATCGCCAGCCCGACGCATTTGAAACCCTGCATCGGGTCCCATCCGGCCTCCTTGTAAAGCGTGGGGTTGACCAGCACCGCCGGTCCGGTGACCAGCCAGGTGTAGCCGTCGGGATCGCTGCGCGCGACCGATGCGGTGCCGATGTTGCTGTTGCCGCCGGGCCTGGCCTCCACGACGATCGTCTGTTTGAGGTCGCGGCCGACCTGGTCGGTCACGGTGCGGGCGACGATATCGACGATGCCGCCGGCGGGGTAGGGCACCACGATATGGATGGCGCGGTTCGGCCAGCTGTCCTGCGCGGATGCGCCGGCAACGCTGACAAGCAACGATGCGATGATGCCCGTGGCGAAGCCAAAGGCCCGGATGCCCCTCATTTTCCCCTCCCATGTATGAACATCGTTCGAGCGATGTCGTTTGTCTTGGTCTGCTATTGTGGCGATGAAACCCTATTCGTTGGCGACAAGTGACTTGATGCTGCGGGCGAGGCCGAGGATGCGCGGCCCGCATTCGCGCTCGATCTGCTCGGCGCTGAAGCGAAACGAGGGAATGCCGCAATTCACCGACAGGCAGTCGCCGCTCGCCGTGCGGTACAGCGGCGCAGCCACGCCGAAGATCTCGCGCCGCCATTCGCCGAGCGAAATGGCGAACCCGCGCTCCTTGCAAAGCTCCATGTCGGGCAGCGTCCGCGTCTGCACGTATTTCAGTTCTTCCGGACGCTCCGCTTTCACGGTTTTCACGTAGCTGCCGAGTTCGTCCGCGGTGAACAGCGACAGCAGCGCGCGGCCGACCGCGGTGGTCGCCATCGTGCCCGTAAAGCCGACGTCGGGCATGTGCGGCACCGCGTCGGTGGTGCGCAGCGTCTCGACATAGATGAAGTCGAGGCCGAACGGCATCGCGATGGATACCGTGCCGCCGGTGTAGGCCGCGAAGTCGCGCATCAGCGGCCGCGCCAGTTGCCGGACCTTAAGCGGCGAAAGCACGGGATAGGCCGCGGCCAGGATGCCGAGCCCGAGTTCGAAGCGGCCCCTGGCGTCGCGCTTGAGATAGCCGAGTTGCGCCAGCGTGTAGGTCAGTCGCGACACCGTCGGCCGCGACAGGCCGGTGCTGGCGGCGAGGTCCGCGTTCGAGAGCGAGCCGGCGCCGTTGCGGAACGCGGCCAGCACGTCGAGCCCATGCGCCAGCGTGGTCGCGAAGGACGGATCGCTGTGATCGGCCACGGCTTTCGGCCGGGACGGGGCGGATCGGCTCAGGGGGGAAGTTGCGGCCATGCCAAAATAATGGTCAGAATATCGTCGTCTGTCAATATATCGAAACGAATTTGCAATTCGTACCGGTATACGTTTAGATGTCGCCTCTTTGGGAGGCATTATGGATTTCGATCTATCCGCTCGGTCGGAGCAGTGGCGGGCGCGGCTTGCAGCCTTCTTCGACAGCGAAGTGTTGCCGCGCCATCGCACCTGGCTCGCGCATGTCGCCGAAAGCCGCGAGACGCCGCCCTTCATGGCCGGGTTGCAGCAGAAGGCGCGGGAGGCGGGGCTGTGGAATCTCGGCCTGCCCGAACTCGCCGGTGACGAGCCGGGGACGCGGCTCTCCAACCTCGAATATGCGCCGCTTGCCGAGATCATGGGGCGGCTGTTCTGGGCCTCCGAGGTCTTCAACTGCCAGGCGCCCGACGTGCCCAACATGATCGCGCTGCAGAACTGCGCCACGCCGGACCAGAAGGCGCGCTGGCTGCGCCCGCTGCTCGACGCCCAAACCCGTTCGGCCTTCGGCATGACCGAGCCCGACGTCGCCTCGTCGGACGCGACCAATATCGCGACCCGCATGGTCCGCGACGGCGACGACTACATCATCAACGGGCGCAAATGGTTCATCACCGGCGCCGCGCATCCGCGCTGCAGTTTTCTGATCGTGATGGGCGTCACCGATGCGCAAGCCGACCGCACCCGCCGCCATTCCTGCATCATCGTGCCGATGCAGGCGCCCGGTGTCCGGCTGGTGCGTTCGCTGCGCTGGATGGGCTGCGAGGATCATACCGCGCCGATCGGCGAACTCACTTTTGAGAACGTGCGCGTACCCGCCGCAAACCTGCTCGGCGCGGAAGGCGAGGGTTTCAAGGTCGCGCAGATCCGGCTTGGCCCGGCGCGCATTCACCATTGCATGCGCTCGATCGGGCTGTGCGAACTGCTGATCGAGTTGATGATGGCACGCTCGGCGGAGCGTTCGGCCTTCGGACGCCCCATCATTCAATACGATACCGTGCAGCGCTGGATCGCCGAATCCCGCGTCGAGCTCGAGCAGGCGCGGCTGCTGGCCTATCGCTGCGCATGGCGGCTCGACCAGACCGGCCACCATGGCGCGTGGCGGGATGTCTCGCTGATAAAAGTCGCCGTTCCCGCCATGCTGCAGCGGATCGCCGACCGCGCCATGCAGGTGTTCGGCGCGATGGGCGGATCCGACGATACCCCGATCCACCAGGCGCTTGCCTGGGGACGCCTGCTGCGCATCGGCGACGGGCCGGACGAGGTGCACCTGCGGCAGATTTTCAGGATGGAAGCGATGCCGTCATGGGGAATCGCGGATTCGCCTTATCTGGCGGCGCGCACGCCTTGATTTAAGTTCGTCATGCCCGGCCATGACGGGATCAGAAAACAGTTCTGCGCGAGGGAGCAAAAACAGCATGACCCAAACAGGCACCGGCGAAGCGCCCAAGGAAACTTCGAAGGAAACTTCGAAGGAAACCCCGAAGGACGCCTCGGCGCCCGTGCTCGCGCAGCATGCGGCGACGCTGAAGTCGCTACCGTTCTCCGATATGCGCGATTTCGACGAAGCGGCGCGCGGCTTTCTCGGCACGGTGGACCATGCGCGGATCACGTCTGCGCAGGGCAGGGTGGTCTGGAGCCTCGAGCCCTACGGCTTCCTGTCCGAAGCCGACGCGCCGCCGACGGTGGATCCGAGCCTGTGGCGGCAGTCGCGGCTCAACATGAACCACGGCCTGTTCGAAGTCGTGCCCGGCGTCTATCAGGTGCGCGGCCTCGACATCGCCAACATGACGCTGATCGAAGGCGACAGCGGCGTGATCGTGGTGGATACGCTGACCTCGATCGAAGGCGCCCGCGCCGCGATGGCGCTGTATTTCCAGCACCGCGGACAGCGCCCGGTGGCAGCCGTCATCTTCACCCACACGCATACCGACCATTGGGGCGGCGCGCGCGGCGTGCTCGACGAGGAGACGCTGGCCGGCGGCAAGGTTCCTGTCATCGCGCCCAATCTGTTCATGGAGCATGCGGTCTCGGAAAACATCATCGCCGGCCCCGCCATGCTGCGGCGCGCGCAGTATCAGTTCGGGCCGCTGCTGGCCAAAGGCCCGCGCGGGCAGGTCGATTGCGGTCTCGGCAAATCGATGGCGGTGGGCGCGGTCTCCCTGGTGCGGCCGACCGATCTGATCATGGCCACCGGCGACACCAGGACCATCGACGGCGTCGCGTTCGAATTCCAGATGGCGCCGAATTCCGAGGCGCCGGCAGAGATGCATTTCTTCATTCCGCGCTACAGGCTGCTGAACCTGGCGGAGAATTGTACGCATAATTTCCACAATCTGCTGCCGTTCCGCGGCGCCGACGTGCGCGATGCGCTGGCCTGGTCGAAATATCTCGGCGAAGCCTTGCAGATGTGGGGCGGCAAGGCCGATGCGATGTGCGGACAGCACCACTGGCCGGTGTGGGGAACGGATCGCATCGACACCATGATCCGCCAGCAGCGCGACCTCTACAAGTTTGCCCACGACCAGACCATCCGCCTGATGAACCATGGCCTCACCGCCGCCGAAATCGCCGAAACGATCAAGCTGCCGGCCAGCCTCGACGGCGCCTGGCACGCGCGCGGCTACTACGGCCACATCCGGCACAATGTGAAGGCGATCTACCAGAAATATCTCGGTTGGTACGACGCCAATCCGGTCAATCTGGATCCGCTGCCGCCGGTCGCGGCCGGCAAAAAGTACGTCGAGTATATGGGCGGCGCCGAAGCGATCCTGGCGCGCGCGAGCCAGGACTTCGCCAGGGGCGAATTTCGATTCATCGCCCAGGCGCTCAGCCATCTGGTGTTCGCCGATCCCGACCATCAGGCCGCCCGCGCGCTGCTGGCCGATACGCTGGAGCAACTCGGCTATGCAGCCGAAAGCGCGACCTGGCGCAACGCCTATCTGTTCGGCGCGCAGGAACTGCGGCAGGGCATGCCGAAGGTGCCGGCCCGTTCGGCGATGCCGCGCGAAACGCTGGCGGCGCTGCGTACCGAGCAATTGTGGGACGTTCTCGGCATCAGGCTCAATGGCCCGAAGGCCGAGGGCAAGCACATCGTGATCAACTGGAATTTTACCGATACCGGCGAAACGTTCGTTCTTACGCTGGAGAATTGCGCGCTGACCTACGTCGCGGGTGCGCAGGCGGCTACCGCCGACGCCGGCTTCACGCTGCCGCGCGGCACGCTCGACGAAGTGATCGCGAAGCTGACGACGTTCCAGGAGGCCGTCGGCAGCGGCGCGATCAAGTTCAGCGGCAATCCGATGCGGCTCGGCGAACTGATGGCGCTGATGGACGAGTTTCCGCGCATGTTCGAGATCGTGGAGCCGAAGCGGACGCCGGTGAGTTAGGCGACGATTGCATGCCGTCATGGCCGCGAAGCGAAAGGGTCGCTGTCAGGGCGTTGCGGTCTTGCGGTAAAGGGCGTTGTAAAGCGAGGCCGATTGCCTCCAACTGAACGAGCGCGACATGGCGCTGCGGCGCATGGTGTCGAGCCGGTCCTTGGCGTTGAAGGCCGAGAAGGCGCGCCGGACGCCGCCGAGAAAGGATTCGGTCGAAGGACGATCGAACAGGAACCCGGTCTCGCCATCCTTGATGGTTTCGGCGAGGCCGCCGGTCTGGTGGCCGATCGGCAGCGAGCCGAACCGCTGCGCATACATCTGGCTGAGGCCGCAAGGCTCGAACCGCGACGGCATCAGGGTAAAATCGCTGCCGGCGAAAATCCGCCTTGCCTGGCCGTCGTTGAAACCGATGGCGACGCCGATCGCGTCGGGCCGGCGGCGATGCGCATCGACCAGCGCCTGCTCGATGGCGGGCTCGCCGCTGCCGGTCACGATGATCTGGCCGCCGGAGGCGATGATCTCGTCCGCGGCCGCCAGCACGAGGTCGACGCCCTTCTGGTGCACCAGCCGCGCGACCAGCCCGAAAATCGGGCCGCGCGACAAAGCGAGGCCGAATTGCTGGCGGACGTAATCGGAGTTCGCCTGCTTGCCGGTCCAGTCCCCGGCGCCGAACGGCTGCGCCAGCTGGGCGCAGACGCGGGGGTCCCAGCTCTCGTCGATGCCGTTGAGGATTCCCGTGAGCTGGGCGGCGTCGGAGCGCAGCCGAAGCAGGCCCTCCAGCCCGCAGCCGAATTCGGGCGTCGTGATCTCGCGTGCGTAATTTTCGCTGACGGTGGTCAGATGCGACGCATAGACGATGCCGCCCTTGAGGAAGGAAAGCTTGTCGTAGAATTCGAGGCCGTCGATGTGAAACGAGGATTCGGGCGCACCGATCCGGCGCAGCGAGTTCTTCGGGAACAGGCCCTGATAGGCGAGGTTATGGATGGTCAGGATGCTGGGGATCCTGACGGCGTTCCATGCGAGATAGGCCGGCACGAGGGCAGCCTGCCAGTCATTGACGTGAACCAGATCCGCTGCCCAATTTTGGTCCAGTGTGCCTGCCGCAAGCTGGGCCGCGGCCGAGGCGAATCGGGCGAATCGCACGTCGTTGTCGGGCCAGTCCCGACCCGAGGGATCGCCATAGGGATTGCCGGGCCGGTCATAGAGTTCCGGGCAGAGCAGGACGTAGATCGGCAGCCCGTCTTTGGTCGCTGTCAGCCCGAGCGAGCAGGCCGGCATCTCCGCCAGCGCCGGACAGTGGCCGACGATCTGAATGTGCAGGAATTGTTCGACCACGTCGCGGTAGCCGGGAAGGATGATCCTGACGTCGCTGAGCGAGCGTAGCGCCCGTGGCAGGGCCGCCGAAACGGCCGCGAGTCCGCCCACCCGGACGAAGTCATCCATTTCCGTGGTAACGAACAAGACCTTCAAGAAATGCCCCCGTACCAGCGCCAATTCAAATCATGCAAGAATGGTTCCAGTTTTTGCAAGAGGATCAGGCGAACGGGGATCGGGGGGAGGCACTTCCCAGGTCGTGCCGCGCAATTTAGGGTCCGCCGCGCCGGAGCAGGCGTCCGGAAATAAGCAACGACGGTAGCCGACAAGGATGAGGGTAATTTGACAAAGAGTTTCGAAGGCCTGCGCGTGCTCGATTTCTCGACCACCATTGCCGGTCCGCATTGCACCCGGATGCTGGCCGACATGGGGGCGGAGGTCATCAAGATCGAGACATCCGAAGGCGAGACGATGCGGACGCGTCCGCCGGTGCGCAACCAATGCAGCACCGCATTCGGCCAGCTCAATATCGGCAAGAACAGCCTGGTGCTCGACCTGAAATCATCAGGCGGGATCGAGGTCATCCGCCGGCTGATCGCCAGCACCGACGTGCTGGTGGAGAATTTTCGCCCCGGGGTGATGCGCCGGCTGAAGCTGGACTACGATGCGCTGAAGGGGATCAATCCGAAGCTGATCTATTGTTCGATCTCCGGATACGGACAGACCGGGCCGTCGGCCGAACTGCCGGCCTATGCGCCGGTGATCCACGCCGCTTCCGGTTACGAGATGGCGCATCTGGCCTACCAGCCCGGGCGAAGCCGGCCGGACTATTGCGGCATCTATCACGCCGACGTGCTGACCGGCGTCTATGCCTTCGGCGCCATTTCGGCGGCGCTGTACCAGCGCCACGGCACCCAGCTCGGCCAGCACATCGACGTCTCGATGCTGGAATCGATGCTCAGTCTCACGCTCAACGAATTGCAGTGGTCGCAATTCGCGGTGAAGCCGACCCAGCGCCCGATGTTCGGGCCGATCGCGACCGCGGATGGATATGTGATGGTCGCGATCGCCAGCGAGAAGACCTTCCAGAGCCTGATGAAGGTGATCGGGCATCCGGAATGGGTCAGCGATCCGCGTTTTGCCGCCTATGCCGATCGCCGCGACAATTGGGCGAGCCTGATGGAGGGCGTCGAAGCCTGGTCGGGCGCGGTGACGACCGAACAATGCCTCGTTGCGCTGAACGGCGAGGGGGTCCCGAGTTCGGCCTATCGCACGGTGGCGCAGGCGCTGGCCGATCCGCAGATCGCGCATCGCGGCGCGCTCGCCGAGGTCGAGGATGGCGGCGGCACGTTCAAGGTTCTGAACCTGCCGTTCCGGATGTCCGGGGCGGGGGTCTCCGCGGCCAGGCGGATGGCGACGCTGGGGGAGCACACGGCGGCGTATCTGCGAGAGACCGGGCTTTCGGAAGACGAAATCGCAACCTTCACGGGCAAGCGGAAGGCGACAACGCAGGGTTGACGACGCGCGCCGGCCCGCAAGCTGCGGCTTTTCATCCGCTGCCCAGCCTGCGGCCTTGCCGACGACCGCGATTCCAGCCAATCTGCCGCACAGTCATCGACGATCCGGAATACCGGACGCAGGGTCTTGGAGGGAGCATCAGATGAAAGCGGCAATCCGCTCGCGCGCGCCTGCGCCATTTTTCAATGTCGCCTTGTTCGGACTTGCGCTGATCGCAAGCCCCTTGATCGCAGATCCCGCCAGCGCCCAGAAAAAGGGCGGCAGCATCACCATGGGCCTCGAGCTCGATATTCCCGGCTTCGATCCGCTCAAGGTCGGCGTGTTCGATACGGCCGCGGGAACGGCGGCCGCGGCGATATTCGACACGCTCACCTTTCTCGACGACAAGGGCGTCACGCAGCCGAAGCTCGCGCTGTCGTGGAGTTCCTCGGAGGATTTCAAGAACTGGACCTTCAAGCTGCGGCCCGGCGTCAAGTTTCACGATGGCACGCCGTTCAACGCCGAAGCCGTGAAGGCAAACTTCGACCGCCAGAAGGATCCGGCCAACAAATGCCGCTGCGCGTTCTACATTGCCGGCATCACCGGCGTGCAGGCGCCGGACGAACTGACCGTGGTGTACAATCTGAAGGATCCGTCGGTGAACTTCCCGGCGCTCGTCACCATTCCGAGCTCGAACTGGGTGATGCAGTCGCCGACGGCGTGGAAGGCCAAGGGCGACGAGTACAGCCGCAATCCCGTCGGTACCGGCCCCTACATCATCAAGTCCTGGGCCGCGGGCGATCGGATGGTGCTCGAGCGCAATCCGGACTACTGGAACAAGGAGCGGCAATATCTCGACCGGATCGTGCTGAAGCCGTTGCCCGATGCGCAGTCGCGCTTCGCCAGCCTGCAATCCGGCGAGGCGGATATCATCTGGGACGATGAATACGACGCCGACAATATCCAGAAGGCCGAGAAGGACCCCAAGCTCAAGGTTCACACCTATGTGGGCTCCGGCGCCCAGGTCTATGCCTTCAACACCAAGGTCGCGCCGTTCGACGATGTGCGGGTGCGCCAGGCGCTGGTGATGGCGCTCGATCGCAAGAAGATGTCGCAGGCGATCACCAACGGCCTGGCCCGGCCCGCCAGCAATCCCTTCGGCGACGGCTCGTGGGTCAAGTGCAAGGACGACGGCGCGCTGCCTTTCGATGTCGAAAAGGCCAAGGCGCTGATCAAGGACTATGGCAAACCGGTCGAGTTCAAGACGATCGTTACCGCGACGCCGCGCGGACGTACGGTCGGCCAGGTGCTGCAGCAGTTCTGGAAGCAGGTCGGCGCCAACATGGAAATCGAGCAGGTCGATCAGGCGACCATCGTTCCGCGCGCCTTCATGCGCCAGTTCCAGCTGACGCCGTGGCGGATCGTCGATCTCGCCGATCCCGATGCCCAGATGTACGCCAATTTCCGCACCGGCAGCCCGGTGGCGCTGGCGAACTATTCCAACCCGGATCTCGACGCGTTGCTGGAGCGTGCGCGGGTTACCGCCGACCCGGCCAAGCGGACCGAGGATTACTGCGCGGTCAGCCGCCTCGTGAACAAGGAGGCAATCTGGTTCTGGACGTTCCAGAACACCTATTACGCGCTCTCGAGCGCGAAGCTCAAGGGCTTGCCGAAAATGTACAGCGGGGTGATCGACGTCTCCGGGGTCTGGCTGGAATAACCGTCGATGCTGGGTTTTGTCGCGCGCAGGCTCCTCTATCTGGTGCCGGTTCTGCTCGCGGTATCGCTGCTGACGTTCCTCATTGCGTCGCTGCTGCCGGGCGATCTCGCCTACACCATCCTCGGCGACCAGGCGACGCCGGAGAAGGTGGCGGCGCTGCGCCGTGACATGGGGCTCGATCAGCCGATCTGGTGGCGCTATTTGTCCTGGCTCGGCAATGTGGTGCAGGGCGACTTCGGACGATCGTTCCGCACCGGGCAGACCGTGCTGCAGGCGGTAGCGGAGCGGCTGCCGGTGTCGCTGGAACTGATGCTGCTGGCCCAGATCGGTGCCTTGACGATAGGCATTCCGCTGGCGATCGCCTGCGCGGTGCGCAGCGGCAGCGCCTTCGACCGTTTCATGACCGGCACCGCCTTCAGCATGCTTTCGGTGCCGGCATTCCTGTCGGCCATCCTGCTGATCTACCTGTTCGCGGTCGAACTCCGCTGGCTGCCGGCGACCGGCTATATCCCGTTCCATGAGGACCCGGTCGGCAATCTGCGCTGCTTCCTGCTGCCGGCGCTGACGCTGGCGCTCGGCGAATGGCCGGTGCTGATGCGCGTGCTGCGTTCCGACATGATCGCGACGCTGCAGGAGGATTACATCGCGATGGCGCGCGCCAAGGGCCTGAAGCCGTCGCGCATCCTGCTGGTGCATGCCCTGAAACCCTCCTCGCTGACGCTGGTGACCGTGACCGGCATCAATATCGGCCGCCTGATCGGCGGCACGGTCATCGTCGAGTCGATTTTCGCGCTGCCGGGGATCGGCCGGCTGCTGCTCAACGCCATCTTCACGCGCGACCTGATCATCCTGCAGGGCGTGGTGCTGATCGTCGCCCTTGGCTATGTGATGATCAATTTCATCGTCGACCTGCTCTACGCCGTTCTCGATCCCAGGATTCGTCATGGCCACGCTTGAACTCGGTATCGACCAGGACGTCGCCAGCCCGGCGCGGCGGACGCGCCGGCTCGGGCTGTTGTTCTGGCTGGCGATCGGCTGGATGATCTTCGTGTTTGCGCTCGCCGCGTTTGCCGACCTGTTGCCGTTGCCGAGCCCGTTCGACATGGACATGCTGGAGCGCCGCGCGCCGATGTCGGCCGCGCACTGGCTCGGTACCGACGGACTCGGGCGGGACGTGCTGTCGCGGCTGATTCACGGCGCGCGGATTTCGCTGATCGTCGGTCTGTGCGCCCCGGTCATCGGCCTCACCATCGGCGGCGCGCTGGGCATTCTCGCCGGCTACTTTCGCGGCCGCTTCGAGACGCTGGTGGTCGGCAGCATGGATACCTTGCTGGCCTTTCCGCCGCTGATCCTGGCGCTGGCCGTGACCGCCTATCTCGGGCAATCGCTGGTCAACCTGACCGCCATTCTCGGCGTGCTCGGCATCCCCGCCTTCATGCGGGTGGCGCGGGCCACGACGCTGACGCTGGCGCGGCGCGAATTCGTGATCGCGGCCCAGGCGCTGGGTGCCAGTCATATGCGGATCCTGCTGCGCGAGCTGCTGCCCAACGTGTTCCTGCCGCTGTTCGCGTTCTTCCTGCTCGGCGTCGCCGTCACCATCGTGGTCGAGGGCGCGCTGTCCTTTCTCGGGCTCGGCGTGCCGCCGCCGATATCGAGCTGGGGCATCATGATCGGGGAGGGACGCGAGAGCCTGGAGATCGCGCCCCGGCTCGCCTTCATTCCCGCGGCCACCATGTTCCTGACGGTGCTTTCCTTCAACCTGGTCGGTGACACGCTGCGGGCTCTGACCGACCCGCGTCAGGGTGCGCTGTGACGGGACCCGCATTGCTTTCCGTCGAAGGTGTGTCGGTCAACCTGCCGACGCCGCGCGGCAATCTTCGCGCGGTGGACCGGGTGGATCTGAGCGTCGGCGCCGGGCGGACGCTCGGCATCGTCGGCGAATCCGGATGCGGCAAGACCATGCTGTCGCGCGCGATCCTCCAGTTGCTGCCGAAAAAGGCCATGCTGTCGGGCCGCGTGATGTTCGACGGCCAGGATCTCGTGCGTCTCGACCGCGAACGCCTGCGCAAGCTGAGAGGCCGATCGCTCGCGGTGGTGTTCCAGGATCCGATGACCTCGCTTAACCCGGTGCTGACCATCGGCACCCAGCTGATCGAGACGCTGCAGGAGCATCTCGAACTCGACGGCCAGGCCGCGAAACTGCGCAGCATCGAACTGCTGACCGCGGTCGGCATTCCCGCGCCGGAGCAGCGGCTGATGCAGTATCCGCACCAGCTTTCCGGCGGCATGCGGCAGCGCGTCGCGATCGCCATCGCGCTTTCATGCGAACCGAAACTGCTGATCGCCGACGAGCCGACCACCGCGCTCGACGTGACGATCCAGGCGCAGATCCTCGATCTTCTGGCGCGCGAGCAGCGCCGCCGCCACATGGCGATGATCATCATCACCCACGATCTCGGCGTCGTCGCCGGCCGCACCGACGAGGTGGCGGTGATGTATGCCGGCCGCGTCGTCGAGCGCGCGCCGACGCACGATCTGTTCAAGAGAATGCGGATGCCCTACACCGAGGCGCTGCTGGCGGCGATCCCGAAGATCGACGCCAAACCGCATACGCCGCTGCCGGCGATTTCGGGGCGTCCGCCGGATCCGACCCGGCCGCTGAAGGGATGTTCGTTTTCGCCCCGCTGCCGGTATGCATGGGCGCAATGCCAGATCGAAAAACCGCGGCTGGAGGATGCGGACTCGCCAGGGCACCAGTACGCCTGCTTTCGTCCGCTCAACACCGTGGCCGGCGTTCCCGCATGATGCAGCCCGTTTCGCAACCGGTCTCCGACGATCCCCTGCTCAGGGTGGAAAACCTCGTCGTCGAATATCCCGTGGGCAACAAGACGGTGCATGCGGTGTCCGGCGTCAGCCTCGACATCGCGCGCGGCGAGACGCTGGGCCTGGTCGGTGAATCCGGCTGCGGAAAATCGACGCTCGGCCGCGCAGTCTTGCAGTTGCGAAGGCCGGTGTCCGGCAAGGTGCTGTTCGACGGCCAGGATCTCACGGAGATGCAGGGCGATACGCTGCGGCGAATACGCCGGCGCGTGCAACTGATCTTCCAGGATCCGATCGCCTCGCTGAACCCGCGGCGGCGGATCGGCGATATCATCGCCGAACCGCTGGTGATATCCGGCGTCAGGGATGCAAAGAAGCGCGAGCAGCTGGTCCACGACGTGCTCGGTGCGGTCGGACTCGATCCCCAGCTGGTGATCGGACGGCTGCCGCACGAGTTCTCCGGCGGCCAATGCCAGCGCATCTGCATCGCGCGGGCGCTGGTGCTGAATCCCGAATTCATCATCTGCGACGAGCCGGTATCGGCGCTCGACGTTTCGATCCGCGCCCAGATACTCAACCTGCTCGAGGAGATGAAGGCGCGCTACGGACTGACGCTGCTGTTCATCGCCCACGATCTGGCTGTCGTGAAGGCGGTCAGCGACCGCGTCGCCGTGATGTATCTCGGCCGGCTCTGCGAGGTCGGTCCGTCCGAGCAATTGTTCGCGCAGCCGGCGCATCCCTATACCGCGCTGCTGATCGAGGCGATCCCGGTGCCGGATCCGGATGTGCGGCCGGCCGAAAGCGTGGCGGTGGGCGAGCCGCCGTCGCCGATCGCGCCTCCCTCCGGCTGCCGGTTTCGCACCCGCTGCCCGCGCGCGGACCAGCGCTGCAGCGACGAAGTGCCGGAGCTTCGGGAGGTCGCGCCGGGCCAGTTCGTCGCCTGCCATCATCCATTGATCGGGGCTGCCTAAGCGTCTAACAACGGGAAGGATCAAAAACAAAAACCATCGGGAGAGAAGCGATGAAGAGTTTCCAGGTTGCCGATTTCAACGCCCCCTTGCGGGAAGTGGATGCGCCGACACCGCAGCCCTCCGGCACCCAGGTGTTGCTCAAGGTCAAGGCGGCGGGCGTCTGCCACAGCGACCTGCACATATGGGAAGGCGGCTACGATCTCGGCCATGGCCGGAAGCCGCTGTCGCTGAAGGACCGCGGCGTATCGCTGCCGCGGACCATGGGGCATGAGTCGGTCGGCGAGGTGCTGGCGCTCGGGCCGGACGCCAAGGCGGACAGTTCCGGGCTCAAGGTCGGCGACGTCGTGCTGGTCTATCCCTGGCTCGGCTGCGGCAAATGCGAGACCTGTCTCGGCGGCGACGAGAACATGTGCGCCATCAAGCCGAACGCGATCGGCGTCTATTGCGACGGCGGCTATGCCGATCACATGACGGTGCCGCACCCGAAATACCTGATCAACCTCGAGGGCCTCGATCCCGTCACCGCGGCGCCCTATGCCTGCTCCGGCGTCACCACGTACAGCGCGCTGAAGAAGGTCGAGAAGGATTTCAACACGCCGATCGTGATCTTCGGCGCCGGCGGTCTCGGCCTGATGGCGCTGTCGCTGCTGAAGGCGATGGGCGGCAAGGGCGCCATCGTCGTCGATATCGATGCGCGCAAGCGCGAAGCCGCGATGGCGGCGGGCGCACTCGCCACCGTCGACGGCAAGGCACCTGATGCGCTGGAGCAGTTGACAAAAGCCGCCGGCGGTCCGATCCGCGCCGTGATCGATCTGGTCGGCAATGCCGCCACCGCGCAGCTCGGCTTCGACTGTCTCGGGAAAGGAGGCAAGCTCGTGATCGTCGGCCTGTTCGGCGGCGGCGCGCCATGGGCGCTGCCGCTGATCCCGATCAAGGCTGTTACCATCCAGGGCAGCTATGTCGGCAACCTCCGCGAGACCAAGGAATTGCTCGATCTGGTGCGGAGCAAGAAGATAGCACCGATTCCGGTGACGACGATGCCGCTGGCCCGGGCCAACCAGGCCCTGCTCGATCTGCAGCAGGGCAAGCTGGTCGGCCGCGCGGTGCTGACGCCGTAGGTTGCCGCATTCCGGGATGGTCCGAAGGACCAGACCGCAGGTGCGCAATTGCGCACCGGGGAATCTCGAGATTCCGGGTTCGATGCTGAGTTTATCATCGAGCCGGCCGAAGGCCGGACCCGGTGGCATCGCCCCGGAATGCAATGTTTTCTTTCTCGCCGAGGAACGCCCATGTCTGCCAACAACGCCCTCCACATCGCCGTGCTCGGCGGCGACGGCATCGGCCCCGAGGTGATGGCGCCGGCGCTCGAAGTGCTGCGCAGGATCGAGGCGACGACGGACCTCAAATTCCGTTTCACCGAGGCGCCGGCCGGCGCCAACCATTATCGCGAGACCGGGAAGTCGATGCCGGAAAGCACGATCCGGCTGTGCGACGAGGCCGACGCCATCCTGCTCGGCGCCTGCGGCCTGCCGTCGGTGCGCTATCCCGACAACACCGAGATCGCCCCGCAGATCGAGCTGCGGGTTCATTTCGATCTCTATGCCGGGGTGCGGCCGGCGCGGCTCATTCCGGGCGTGCCGAGCCCGATCGTCGGCGCCGATGTGCGTGGCATCGATCTGATCCTGATCCGGGAGTCCACCGAAGGCCTGTTCGCCTCGATGGGCAAGGGCGTCGTCACCGACACCGAGGCCCGCGAGACGCTGGTGATCACGCGAAAAACCTCGGAAAGATTGTTCGAATTTTCCTTCCGGCTCGCCGAACGCCGCAAGGCGCGCGGCAAGCCCGGTCAGCTGGCCTGCGTCGACAAGGCCAACGTGTTCAAGGCGTTTGCCTTCTTTCGCGGGATTTTCGACGAGGCCGCCAAAAATCACCCCGCGGTCAAGGCCGATCACATGTATATCGACGCCTGCGCGGCGCTGCTGGTGAAGCGGCCGTGGGATTTCGATGTCATGGTGACGGAAAACATGTTCGGCGACATTCTCTCCGACCTGACCGCCGGGCTGATCGGCGGCATGGGCATGGCGCCCTCGGCCGACATCGGCGACCGTCACGCCGTTTTCCAGCCTTGCCACGGCACCGCGCCCGACATCATGGGGCAGGGCAAGGCCAATCCCACCGGCATGATCCTCTCCACCGCGATGATGCTGGACTGGCTCGCCGACAAGCACGGCATCGAGGGCGCCGCCGAAGCGGGCGAGCGCATCGAGCGCGCCGTCGACAAGGTCTATGCGGACGGCATCAAGCCGACGGAATTCGGCGGCAGCAACGGCACGGCGGATATCGCGAAGGCGGTGATCGCGGCGCTTTAGGGACGACGGCGAGCGTAGCGCGATATCTCTCAACGTCGTCCCTGCGAACGCAGGGACCCA
>NZ_JAUYQU010000095.1 GCF_030697065.1 Bradyrhizobium sp. | reverse complement strand
CCGCAAGCTTGACACCAGCACCGAGGTGTCAGGACCGCACGATTTCGCATCCGTTTCAGGCGCCCTGGTCAGGAGCGCCATCCGCGTCCACCGCATCCCCGTCCCGCACTGGTGACCTTTGCGCAATGCCCCTCGGAGTGGGACGGGATGGCGAGACATATAGCCTGATTGTTGATTCCGATAAACAGAATTATTTTTGCGCGAGGGGCTTGACACGAATTCTGTAAATCGGAACTGATTTGCCCGACGGGTAGCCGCAGGTCGCGCGACGCGGCGCTTCCGTTTGGTGGGCCAGTCATCCGCGCGCACGGCGCAATGCGGTTTCCAGCTTTTCCTTCTGCTTGTTCCAGCGTTCGTCCTCCGCCTGCGCGCGTTGTTCGAGAGCGGCGCGCTCGGCGTCGATCGCGTCGATCCTCTGTTCATGCGCGCGGTTGGCTTCTTCAAGAGCGGCCTGGGCTTTCGCGACAGCCTGCTCCCGGCGCGCGCGCCGTTTCGCCATGACGGCTTCTGCCTTGCGCTGCCGGCTTTCGCGCTGCTTCTGCTCCTTCTCATAGGCCAATGCGGCCTTGCGGGCAGCGCGATCGTCGGTCTTGCCGGCAGATTTCTTGCCGGGCTTGACGCGTTGCTTCCCTGTTCGGGCTTTGACCGTCCCGCCGGAAAGGTCGGACGGCAGCTCCGCCTCTTCCTTGAAGGGGCCGTCCGAGCCGACAGGACGCCTGAGCACGACCCCCGGCTTCGACAGGGTGGCGGCGATCACGTCGGGGTCGTCAACTTCGCTCGCGAAGCCCTGATGAAACAGATTGCTCTTCGAACCCCATGCTTGCAGTGCCGCTTTCATCGACGGCGCCGCTATCGCCATGTCGAAGAAGCCCAGCGACGTCCGAAAGGTCTTGAGTTTCCGCGCCATGAGCCGGTGTAGCAGTTTTTCGCGCAGAACGGGATCGTCGTTTCCGACGACGATCCCGCAAGCCCGGGTCCATGGCGCTTCCGCTATTTGCCGGGCCGCAACACGACCTTGATGACGCCGTCTTCCTTGTCGCGAAACTTCCTGTACATCTCGGGCGCGTCTTCGAGGCTGGCCGGGTGCGTCACAACAAAGCTCGGATCGATCTCGCCGGCCTCGATCCGCTTCAGCAGCGGGGCCGTGTAGGCCTGAACATGGGTCTGTCCGGTCTTGATGGTGAGCCCCTTGTTCATCGCCGCGCCAATCGGGATCTTGTCGCCCATGCCGACATAGACACCCGGAATCGAGATCGTACCCGCCTTGCGGCAGCACATGATCGCCTCGCGCAGCACATGAACCCGGTCGGTGGCGAGAAACGTTGCCGCTTTCACCTTGTCGAGCACCGCATCGGCCGCGCCGTGGCCGGAAGCCTCGCAGCCGACTGCGTCGATGCAGCTATCCGGACCGCGCTTGTCGGTCCGCTTCATCAGTTCGTCATAGACGTCGGTTTTCGAGAAATCGATAGTCTCTGCGCCGCCGGCTTCGGCCATCGCAAGACGTTCAGGCACTTCATCGATCGCGATGACGCGCCCGGCCTGCAGCAGCAGCGCGGACCGGATGGCGAACTGTCCTACCGGACCGCAGCCCCAGATCGCAACGGTATCGCCCGGTTCGATCTGCGCATTGATGGCTGCCATGTAACCGGTCGGAAAGATGTCGGACAGGAAAAGCGCCTGTTCGTCGGTGACATTGTCCGGAACCTTGATCGGGCCGACGTCGGCCATCGGGACCCGAAGATATTCCGCCTGGCCGCCGGAATAGCCCCCAAGCATGTGGCTGAATCCAAACAGTCCGGCGGGCGATTGTCCCATCGCCTTGGCCGCCATCTCGGCATTCGGGTTGGTGCGGTCGCAGCACGAAAACAGGCCCTTCTGACAGAACCAGCACTGACCGCAACTGATGGTGAAAGGCACCACGACGCGATCGCCTAGCTTGAGGTTTTTGACTTCGGAACCGAGCTCTATCACCTCGCCCATGTTCTCGTGGCCGAGAATGTCACCGCTCTCCATGGTGGGCTGGTAACCGTCAAGGAGATGAAGGTCGGAGCCACAGATGGCACAGGCCGTGATCCTGATGATCGCATCGCGCGGATGCTGGATCTTTGGATCGGGAACGGTATCGACCCGGACGTCGCCTTTTCCGTGCCAGCATAGCGCGCGCATGATTCTCTCCTGCAAAAATGTCAGCGCCAACCTCCGAGATTGCAAAGCGTTCCGTTGAAACGCGGGCAGGCCTGGCTGGTTTCGGTGACCGACACCGCCCCCGCCGGGCATTTGTGCCAGCATAAACCGTGGCTACGTCGACATGGGCGTCGCGGGATCGCTCGGTTAGAACCGGTGCATCGGCTTCCGCGATTTGACTTCGTCATTGGCGCGCCCGACTATCGGGACGACCGACACATTGGCGATGCGGATCCCGATCCTGAATTTGATGGCCGAAGACAGCGCGACCGACGAAATTTCCCGGCTTGAAGCGCGGCTCGAGGAGCTTGCCGAGGCCGCCGAGCGATGCCGGAAGATCATTCTGGTTTCCAAGGCGGCCATCGCCGGCGGCGTCGGCTTGCTGCTGCTCGCGATGCTCGGCCTGTTCGGGGCCAACGCGCCCGCCGCCCTCGGATCGATCGCCGTAGTGCTGGGCGGAATCGTGTCGCTCGGATCGAATGTCAGTACGTTGCAGCAGACGACGGACGCCATGAGCGCCGCCGAACTGCAGCGTTCGGAGCTGATCGGCGAGATCGACCTTCGCGTGGTCGGCGACGGGACCCTCAAACTGACCTGACGGGCCTGTGCAGGCGCCTGCGGTCGAAGTGGCATTATGCAAGGAGATTTATTTCTGGTTGCATGCGCCGATCTGTCCATCTTTCTCACGTTGCAGAAGACGGCCGATGCGATAGGTTCGCCGGAAATTCAGGGAGGAATCATGTCAACGAAATTCAATCGCCGTCACTTCATCGCCGCCGGCACGGCCGCCGCCGCGATGCCTTTCATCGGGCGCGGAGCCTCGGCGCAGGGCGCCTGGCCGTCGCGGCAGATCCGCATGGTCTGCAGCTATCCGGCGGGCGGGCAGACCGACCTGCTGGCGCGCGCCTTCGGCGATTTCATCTCCAGACAGGTCGGGCAGAACGTCATCATCGAAAACAAGGCGGGCGCCTCCGGCTCGATCGGCGCCGCGGAAGTGGCGCGTGCGGCGCCGGATGGTCTCACCATCCTGTGCTCGATCTCGACCACCTATGTGATGAACCGGGTGATGATGAAGAACCCCGGCTACGACATGGACAAGGACCTGACGCTCGTCAGCATCATCCCCGGCGCCGGCCTGCTGCTGGTCGCGAGCCTGGAATCCGGCGTCAAGTCACTGGACGATTTCGTTGCTTTCGCGCGCAAGAAGGGCCAGGTGAACTTCGGCACCTATAGCGCGGGCTCGGCCCCGCACATGACGATCAGCGAACTCAACAAGCAATACGGTCTCAAGATCGAGCCGATCCACTACCGCGGCGAAGCGCCGATGTGGACAGGGTTGCTGGACGGTACGCTCGATGTCGCGATGGGCAGCTATACGGCCGCGCAGTCCGTCCTGCAAAGCAACAAGGGCACCCTGTTCGCGGTGCATTCGAGGAGGGTGCCCCAGATCCCCGACGTCAAGACCCTGCCTGAGCAGGGCGCGACATCGAAGTTTTTCACCGTGAGCGGCTTTTCGGGCTGGGCCTTGCCGAAGGCGACGCCGCAGCCGATCGTCGATCGGCTGTCGGAGCTCCTTGTCGCGGCCAACCAGGATCCGAAAGTGAAGGAAGTTCTCAAGACTTTCGCGCTCGATCCGGCGATCGGCTTCAAGGAAGCCAATGCCCTGTATCAGCGCGAATTGCCGATCTGGATCGAGGTTGGCCAGGGGCTCGGACTGCCGCCGGCCTGAACCGGGAAACGCCCGTCGCCGAAAAGACGCGCGCCGGCCGTTGAAAGGCAGGCGCGCAGGCGGATGCGCGGAACCAATTTCCGTCTGATCGATTGCCTGCGGGTATGACGGAGTTTGAAACCATGAACGATCAGCCCGCACAGCCGCCCTACGTCTATGAGGGCCTCGACCCCGCGCCGGAGCCGAAATCCGCGATCTCGGAAGTCACCGACGCCGTGAAGGGCGCGGCCCACCGGGTCACCGACGCCATCGAGTCCGGCCGCAAGCCCGGGATGCCGCTCAGTATCCTCGCCAACATCGCCCGCGAAGCCCCGCTCGGCTCGCTGCTGGTGGCGTTCCTGCTGGGGGTCGCCGTGGCCAGGCGGCGGTAACCCGGCAGCGTCAGGCCGCAAGGGTTTCTTAACCGGGAACCCGTTGCGGCGGCATCGGCGCGCATTGTTTCGAGAAATTTCAGGGTTGATGGCGTTAACTGCGACGAGGCGTTCGCGCTCGCGCGTGCCACGCTTTGGCAGTGTCGATTTTCCCGAATGAATCCACGGTGATGGACGATTCAGTTCAAATCTGCTGCACCCGGTGCAGGAATCTGTTCCGGGACCGGGCGCACCGGATCCAGAGCGGCTATTCCCGGCAGTGTCCCGCTTGCGAGGTGGTGCTGTTCTTCGAGGAAACTTCCCCCGACAAGAACATCAAGCGCGCCCTGGCCTTGGCGCGCGGCCTGCGCAAGGTGTTGCGGGAGATGGAAGCCGCCGGTCCGCGCAAGGCGAAGCCTGTTGCGGCGGGCCGCAGGTCGTACTGAAACTGCACTGAAGGCATTTCGCCTCCGCTTCATCATGCCGACCAGTTCACGACGATCAGTCCCGGCACCCGCTCGAATTCCCCGACGTTGGCGGTGACGAGCGTCAGTTCCCTGCGCAGTGCCTGTGCGGCGATCAGCACATCGTAATTGCCGATCGGAATGCCGAGCGGCTTCAGATGGGCGCGTATGAAGCCGGCCTCTCGCGCATCTTCCGCGTCGAACGGCAGGATCACGATCTGAGCGCTCAGAAACCGCTCAATGCGGTCAACGTTTTCGGAAATGCGCGTGCTCTTCGCCGCGCCGTACCATAATTCATGCAGCGCCGGCGCGGGCAGGGCAACAGGGCCGCGTATCAGCGCCTCGGCGAGGCGGTCAAGTATCTGCGGAGGCCGGCCATTGAGGGCTGCGATCGCGACGTTGGTATCGATACAGATCACGCCATTGCTGCCGCGTCATCATCATCAAGGATGGTGCCTTGATCGCGTCCATCCTCCATGAATGGAATGTCGCGGTACTCCCCGAGTTTTGCGCGCCATGCCGCGGTATCGAACGGCTTCTTCCCGGCAGGCTCGAGGATGACCTTGTCGCCGATCTTGCTGACCCGCACCTCGGTGCCCTCGAAGCGGAATTCCTTGGGCAGGCGCACCGCCTGGCTGCGGCCGTGCATGAAGAGCTTGGCGGTTGCACTCATGACCCAACCCCTTTTTGATAGATACCAATGATATATATCATCTGACCGGGCTATCGGTCAATCTTCCAGGGGCGCACTCCGAAGCCGTTGCCTTGACGATCGCGGGGCGCCCGGCACATTGCGGCGCATGGCGTGACCAGTGGGCGCGCCCCATGGGGACAACAAAATGATCCTGGTTACCGGCAGCATCCTGGCGCGGGAGGACACTTTCGCCGACGTCCGCCGCCTCTGTCTCGAACATGTCGAGCGCTCCCGGAAAGAGCCGGGCTGCATCTCGCATGCGGTGCATGTCGACTGCCAGAACCCGCTTCGCCTGTTTTTCTTCGAGCAATGGGCCGACGAACCCGCCTTGCGCGCCCACTTCGCGGTCGAGGGATCGCGCGAATTCGTCAGGTCGCTGAAGGGTCGGATCGTGGAGACCACGGGGACGCAGATCTACAGCGCGGTATCGATTGCGAGGTAGGCGAGCTGGATCCTCTTTGCCCCCAAACAACCGCGGCCCCTGCCAGGGGAGCTGGCAGGGGCCGCGTTGGAACACTTCGTCGCGCCTAGGTTCGCAATGAAGTGTGGGAGCTCTTGATCAGAACGGCAGCAGGATGTCCGTGACCTGCTGGCCGTAGCGCGGCTGCTGGACGTCGGTGATCTGGCCGCGGCCGCCATAGGCGATGCGGGCCTGCGCGATCTTGCTGGAATCGATGGTGTTGTCGCTCTGGATATCCTCCGGTCGCACGATGCCGGCGACGATCAGTTCGCGGATCTCGAAATTGACCCGGATCTCCTGCTTGCCCTCGACCACGAGATTGCCGTTCGGCAGCAATTGCGTGACCACGGCGGCGACGCTGGTCTGCAGGTTCTCCTGCCGCACCACCGAGCCCTTGCCGTCATAGGATCCGGCGGATTCGGTGGCCAGCAGCGTGCCGGGCAGCACCTTGGCGGCGTCGCCGGTCAACAGCTTGGAGCCGGCGAAATCGGTGATGCCGGAATCCTCCTTGGAGGTGCGGCTGCGCTGGCTCTGGTTGGCCATGTTGGCCTTGTCGGTGAAGTTCACGGTGATGGTGAGAATGTCGCCGATCCTCGCCGCGCGCTGATCCTTGAAGAACGCCCGCGAGCCGTTTCGCCACAGTGAATTGGCGTTGTAGGAGGCGGTCTCCGGCTTCGGCATCGGCATCTGCACCGGCTTGTAGCCGGGCTCCGCCGTCGGATTCTCGATCGCCGACAGTTTCGGCTTTTCGCCGATCTGCGACAGCCGGTCGAGCGAGGAACAGCCGCTGGCAAGCGCCGCGGTGATGAGCAGTGCGCCGGTCAGGAGCAGGCGGTGGATGCGGGAAGCGTACATTACCATTACTCGGTTTTGGGAGACGGGGTGGAGGCGGCGTTGGCGGCGATCGCAACCAGCGCTGCCGCCTGGCTCGACTGAATCGACGAGGTCGTGTCGGAGACTTCGGGCAGGCGGGGCGCCGGTGCCACGATCGGGATTGCGCTGATCGTGACCTGGCCGCGGCCGGTGACGACGCCGGAGACGGTGCGCTTGGACTGCAGGTTCATCACGCTGACGACGTCGCCTTCGGTGCCGCCCTCCAGCGCCTTGCCGCGAATGGTGAGATGGAGGCCGACCGCCTGGTAGATCAGGACGACGGCCTGGTCCTTCTGCACCAGATCGGGTCTGGCGAGGTCGGCGTTCTTCAGGGCCTGGCCGACCCGCATCTGCCGGCGCGCCTGCATGCCGACGGCGCGGTCGCGCCCGGCGAGGTCGTTGCCGACTTCGGCCTTGGGACGGCGCTCGATCACCACGTCGGAAGCCTTGATCACTTCGTTGCGCTCGACGCCGCGCGCCAGGATGGCGGCCTCGACGGTCTCGATCGCGGTCCCGGTGAACCGCAGCCTGGTCGGACCGGCCGCGGTTTCGTTGGAGATTTCGAAGGTCACGTCGTAACGCTGGCTGCGGCTGTCGTATCGTGTCGAGATCGCCTCCATGGCGCCGGTGTTGGAGGCTTCCAGCCGCAGATCCTGCACGTCGCGGTCGAAGGTCAAGACGAGGTTGGCGGCATCGCCGAGCCCGTTCCTGTGCTGCAGCGCGCGGGCGATCGACGCCTCGATGTCCTTGCTCTCGAGCGTGCGGGCCAGCCGCGTGATCGAGATCTCCCGCAGATTGCGGGTGTCGACGCCGATCACCTGGTGCGCGCGCAGCGCGGTCAGCACCCGGTCCACCGGCATCGCGCCGGTGGTGCCGAGATCCGGCGCGCGGTAGATCGCGATCTGCGCCGCGGGGCCGGCATTGTCGATGACGTCGCCGATCAGCACCAGATCGCCGGTGACCGTGACCTCGGCGCGCAGCACCGGCGCGGCGAGGAAGTCGTCTCGGCTTTGCGCCGATGCGGTCGCGGCGGCGGCGGCGAGCAAGGCGAAGGCGAGGGCGAGGGCGAGTGAACGGGCTGACATCATCATCTCCCTCAGCGGAACATGTTGGCGGTGGACTGCATCATCTGGTCGGCCGCGCTGACCACCTTGGCGTTCATCTCGTAGGCGCGCTGCGCCGCGATCAGGTCGGAGATTTCGGTGACGACCTCGACATTGGCCTGTTCGAGGTTGGACTGCTGCATGTCGCCATAGCCGTCGGTGTTGGCGATGCCGTCCTGCGGCGCGCCGGAGGCCGGGGTGTCGGTGAACAGATTGTCGCCGATCGGCTGCAGGCCGGCCTTGTTGATGAAACGGGTCAGGCCGATCTGGCCGACCGTGACGGGCGTGGTCGATCCCGGCAGCACCACCGAGACCTGGCCCTGCATGTTGATGGTGAGGCCGGACGAATTCTGCGGAACGGTGATGGTCGGCTGCACCGGATTGCCCTGCGAGGTGACGATGCGGCCCTGCGCGTCCATCTGGAACGAGCCGTCGCGGGTATAAGCATAGGTGCCGTCGGGAACCTGGATCTTGAAGAAGCCCTCGCCGCGGACCGCGACATCGAGTTCGTTGCCGGTGGTCGCCAAGGTACCCTGGGTCATCAGCCGCGGTGTGCCGACGGTCTTGACGCCGCCGCCGATGTCGACGCCGACGGGCAGGATGGTGCCCTGATCGGAGGCTTGCGCGCCGACCCGGCGGACGTGGTCGTAGATTAGGTCCTGGAACGCGGCGCGCTGCTTCTTGTAGCCGGTGGTGCGCATGTTGGCGATATTGTTGGAAATCACCTGAACGTTGAGTTCCTGTGCCATCATTCCGGTCGCTGCGGTGTACATAGCGCGCATGGAATAAATCCTCTCTTATGCCGGTACTTCGGCGAGTCTCTCGATGGCGGTTTTGCGCAAGTCGCCCTGCTGCTGCAGCATCGCCGAGATCGACGTATAGGCGCGCGACACCTCGATCATCCGGCTCATCTCGACCACGGAATTGACGTTCGACTTCTCGATGAAACCCTGGTTCACCTTCGAGGTGGTGTCCGGCTGCGGTCCGACGCCGGCCTCGGCCGAGTAGAGGTTGGAGCCGTCCTTCACCAGCTTCTGCGGGTCGGCGAAACGGACCAGCCGCAGCTTGCCGCGCACCGAGTCGACCCGGTTGGTGCCTTCGAGCACGGTGACGTTGCCGTCGGCGGCAATGGTGACTGACTTGTCGGTCGGCTGCAGCACGATCGGGCCGGAGCCGCCGAGCACCTGATAACCGGAGGAGTTGACGAGCTGGCCCTGGTTGTTGATTTTCAGTCCGCCGTCGCGGGTGTAGCGCTCGCCGGCCGGGGTCTGCACCACGAGGAAGCCGGGGCCGTCGATCGCGACGTCGAGCGGGTTCTTGGTGAGCTCGGACGCGCCCTGCGAGAAATCCTTGAAGGTGCCGCGGTCCTGCACGAAGCTGATGCGGCGGTCACGGCCGACGAAATTGTCTTCATGCGCGCGCGAGGTGAGGAATTCCTCGAACAGCGAGCGGTCCGCCTTGAATCCGTTGGTGTTGACGTTCGCGACGTTGTTGGCGACGACGGCCATCTGCCGTTCCAGCGTCACCTGCCGCGATAGTCCGACGAGAAGGTGGTTCCCCATCGTATGTCTCCCCTCAAATGATCCGCGCGCTGCTCTCCCAAGCCCGGTTGCGGATCGTGCGAACCGCTTGGCTCTCCCAAGCCGCGGTTCACCAGCACCTCAGCGAAAGTCGTGCCAGTTGGGAAAATATCGATATTTGAACGGGTTAGGAGTTTGGCGGGGGTGCGCCAGGGCGGCAATAAAGGTTTGTTGACCATGTTGGCCCGGCAGTTTTTTCCTAGTTGGGGCTCCGCGGAAAGGTTCCGTTAACCATTATTACCCTAGCGTCACCATCAAGAGAGCGCGGGTGCGCCGGGGGCATTGGATCGCATCAAAGCCTGCCTCGCGGCATCGGGTTGGTCTCCTTAACGTGGCGGGCGGGCGATGGCAGACACTGAACAGGCCGATGGCGCGGATGGCGCTGAAGCAGTTGCGGCGCCGAAGGGCAAGCTGAAGCTGATGATCGCGATCGCCGGCGTGTTCGTCATCCTCGGCGGCGGTGCGGCGACCTGGTTTCTGTTCTTCCGGGGCGACAAGGGCGGCGACGTCAAGCAGGCCGAAGTGGCGGCGAAACCGCCTGTATTCATGGATGTGCCGGAGATGCTGGTCAACATGACCGGGGCGCCCGGCGAGCGCGTGCAGTATCTCAAGGTCAAGGTCGTGCTCGAGGTCAAGGAAGACAAGCAGGTCGAGGCGATCAAGCCGACGCTGCCGCGCGTCACCGATATCTTCCAGACCTATCTGCGCGAATTGCGGCCGGTCGATCTCAACGGTTCCGCCGGCCTGTTTCGCCTCAAGGAAGAACTGACCCGGCGGGTCAACGTGGCGATCGCGCCGAACGCGGTCAATGCCGTGCTGTTCAAGGAAATCGTCGTTCAGTGACGAGACGGATCTAGCATCATGGCCGGCAATCCCCTAGACGACCAGGACGCCATCGCCGCCCAATGGGAAGCGTCGCTGGATTCCGAGGATCCGGCAGAAGCTGCGGCCGCGGCCGCCGCCAACGAAATCTCCGGCACCATGGCGCTGCAATGGGCCGCCATGGTCGAGGACGGCAGCCGCGACTTCGGCGGCGGCAAGAACGGCGGCGAGCGGGTCCTGTCGCAGGAGGAAATCGACAACCTGCTCGGTTTCACCGTCGGCGAAGTCAACCTCGACGACAATTCCGGCATTCGCGCCATCATCGATTCCGCGATGGTGTCCTACGAGCGTCTGCCGATGCTCGAAATCGTGTTCGACCGCCTGGTGCGGCTGATGACGACCAGCCTGCGCAATTTCACCTCCGACAACGTCGAGGTCTCGCTCGACCGCATCACCTCGGTGCGGTTCGGCGACTACATGAATTCGATTCCGCTGCCCGCCGTGCTCAGCGTGTTCAAGGCCGAGGAATGGGAGAATTTTGGGCTCGCCACGGTGGATTCCAGCCTGATCTATTCGATGGTCGACGTGCTCTTGGGCGGCCGCCGCGGCCAGACCTCGATGCGCATCGAAGGCCGTCCCTACACCTCGATCGAGACCAACCTCGTCAAGCGGCTGGTTGAAGTCGTGCTGTCCGACGCCGAGCAGGCGTTCCGGCCGCTGTCGCCGGTGACCTTCTCGATCGACCGGCTGGAAACCAATCCGCGCTTCGCCGCTATCAGCCGGCCCGCCAACGCCGCCATCCTGGTGCGCCTGCGCATCGACATGGAAGACCGCGGCGGCAACATCGAACTGCTGCTGCCCTACGCCACCATCGAGCCGATCCGCCCGGTGTTGCTGCAGATGTTCATGGGCGAAAAGTTCGGCCGCGATCCGATCTGGGAAGGCCATTTCGCCACCGAGGTGGGGCAGGCGGAAATTTCCGTCGATGCGGTGCTGTACGAGGCCGAGATCCCGCTCAAGCAGCTGATGATGCTGAAGGTCGGCGACACCCTGCCGCTGGACATGCGCGCCGATGCGCTGGTCGCGGTGCGCTGCGGCAACGTCCTCTTGACCGAAGGCCGGATGGGGCGGGTCGGTGACCGCGTCGCCATCCGTGTCACCAAGCAATTGCGCAAGCCCAATACCACCTTCGCGATGTTCGAGAAGGCCGACGAGCAAACCAAGTTGATGGAGGCCCAATGAGTCATTCATTCGGAATTGTGATCGAGAGCCTGGTGGCGATCCTGCTGCTGCTCACCATCGGCTATTGCATGCTGCTGAACACGCGGCTGAAGCGGCTGAAGGCGGACGAGCATTCGCTGAAGGCGACGATCGGCGAACTGATCACGGCGACCGAAATCGCCGAGCGGGCGATCGGCGGCCTCAAGCACACCGTGCGCGACGTCAACGAGAATCTCGGCAACCAGCTGACCTCGGCGGCGCAGATGTCGCAGCAGTTGAAAAAGCAGCTCGCCGAAGGCGACAATGTGATCCGGCGGCTGTCCAGGATCGCGATCGCCGCGCGGCCGCTGGCGGAGCCGGAGGCGGCGCCGGTGGCGGCTCCCAGGGCATCGTCGGCCAAGGCGGTCGCCGCGGCGGCGCAAGCGTTCTCCGAACGCAGAAGGTCTGACGGCCTGGCGGCATGAAATCCTTCCGCGACATTCGCGTCATTCCGGTCGTCCTGATCGCGATCCTCGGCCTCGCCGTGCTGAAGGTCGCGGGCCTGGTGCTCGATGGCGGCTACGTGTTCGACCACCAGCAGAAGCCCGCGAAGAAGTCGTGGGCGCAGGAAACCTTCAACTTCCCGTCGGCAGGCAAGGGCGATCCCGCCGACATCACGGGGTCGGTGGCGGCCAAGAAGGACGAAGCGCCGAAGCCGGCGGCGCCGGCCACGGAGCCGCCGAAGCCCGACGGCGTCGTGGTCTATCCCGAGCAGACCGCGCCGGTGTCGGCATCGGAACGCGCGATCCTGGAGCGGCTGCAGGCGCGGCGCCAGGAACTGGAAGCGCGCGCGCGCGAAATCGACATTCGCGAAAGCCTGCTGAAGTCGGCCGAAAAGCGCATCGAATCCAAGGTCGAGGAGATGAAGGCCGTCGAATCCCGGATCTCGACGGCGACCGGGGCCAAGAGCGAGATCGACGCCGCCCGCTTCAAGGGCATCATCACCATGTATGAGGGCATGAAGCCGAAGGACGCGGCCAAGGTGTTCGACCGGCTAGAGATGCCCGTGCTGTTCGAGATCGCCTCGCAGATCGCGCCGCGCAAGATGTCCGACATCCTCGGCCTGATGCAGCCGGAATCGGCCGAACGGCTGACGGTCGAAATGGCCCGCCGCGCCGGAGCCGAGAAATCCCCTGTGGTTGTCGATCTCCCCAAGATCGAGGGCAAGGTGCTGCCGCAAAAATCCAATTAATGCGGATAATTAACAGGCCCTTAATGCGCCGATTCTAGGATTCAGCGGCGCGGGGCAAAGGGTGTCCCGCCGCGAACGGATCGAACCAAGCTGAAAGACCCGGTTGGAATGGCGCGAATGGCTGCCGCTGGATTCTGGTCGCGAGGCCGCGCTTGCGCGCGGACGGCGCGGCTGTGTCTCGGCGGCTGGCTGCTCCTGATCGGCCTGACATCCGTTGCGTTTGGCCAGAACGAGCCGGTCAAGGGCGAGGCGACGTTTTCGGCCTCGGGCGGTTTCGCCCGGCTGGTTCTCAAGCTCGCCGAGGATGTCGAGTCCCAGGTGTCGACCGCCGGCTCCATCCTCGTGATCCGGTTCAGGCGCCCGGTGGATATTCCGGTCGACCGGCTGTCCGATGCGGTGCCTGATTACGTCGGATCGGTGCGGCGCGACCCCGATGGCACGGCGATTCGGCTGTCGCTGTCACGCAAGGTGACCGTCAACACCATGACCGCCGGCGAGCGCGTGTTCGTCGACCTGCTGCCCGATACATGGAGCGGTCAGCCGCCGGCACTTCCCGCCGAAGTGGTGCGCGAATTGTCCGAACGCGCCCGGGTCGCCGAGCGAGCCCTGCGCCAGCAGCGCGCGACCCAGGCGGCGCAAAAGCGCCCGCCGATCAGGGTTCGCGCCTCGGTGCAGCCGACCTTCGTGCGCTTCGTATTCGAAATGCCCGATGGCGTCAGCGTCTCCAGCGTGCTGAACGACCAGCGGCTGTCGCTGTTGTTCAACGCCGCGCTCTCTTTCGATCTCGCGGACGCCAAGCTGGCGCTGCCGCCGAACATCGCCTCGATCGGCCAGAAAATCGAAAGCGAAACCTCCCTGGTGGAGGTCGTGCTGATCGGCGATGTCGATGTCCGCTCCTTCCGCGAGGAGAAGAACTACATTATCGACGTTGCTTTCCAGCAGGCGGAGAAAACACCGGCGCCGCTGTCTCCGGTTGCCGATGCATCGCGCGCCCCGGCTCCGGCCGCATCTGTGAGAACTGCGGAGCCCCCGGCCTCCCGTCGCCCCGGCGAAGTCGCGCCGCTGACCTCGGAAACTTTCGCCCGGCAGGCCAATATCGAGATCAGGCCCGATCAGCCGGCGACGGCCGCGCCCGGGTCCGAACCGCCGCCGGCGCCGCAATCCAACGCGATGCCCATGCAGGCGGCCGCCGCTGTGGTCGCAGCCCCGGAAAAATCAACGACGGCCGCCGCCGCGCCGCCGCCGGAAACCCCGAAGGTGGCGCAGGCGCCAGCCAATGTGTCGCCGGAGGTGATGGCCTCGCCGCCGGTCAATGTTAATCCGCCAGCCCTTGACCCGCCGCCGACGGTGCAGGCGCCGCCGGCCGGTCCAGGCCCCGCCACGGTCACCGCCAGGCGGGACAGCGACGCGCTGCGCGTGACGTTCGCGTTCGCAGCGGCTACGCCCGCGGCGATGTTTCGCCGCGCCGATACGGTGTGGCTGGTGTTCGATTCGCTGCAGTCGGTCGATGTCGACATGATCCGCTCCAGGGGCGGCGCGCTGATCGCGGATGTCAGCCGGTTGCCGCTGGACACGGGGCAGGCGATCCGCATTCGTCTCAACCGCCCGCAAATGCCTTCGCTGACCGGCGACGACAAGGGAGGCGCGCACTGGACGCTCACCTTTGCCGACACGATGCAATCGCCGCAGTTGCCGCTGGCGGTGTTCCGCAATATCACCGATCCCGCGCGGGCCAATGTCACCGTGCCATTGGCGAGACCCGGCCTGTTGCACCGGCTGATCGATCCGGAAGCCGGCGATACGCTGCTGGTGGTCACGGCGTCGCTGCCGGTTCGCGGCCTCATCAAGCAGCAGGATTTCGTCGAGATGTCGCTGCTGGAATCGATCCACGGCGTCGCCGTGCATCCCAATTCCGAGGACGTCGTCGCCGAGGTCGCGCCCGACAGGGTCATCATCGGCCGCCCCGGCGGCCTGACGCTGTCATCGGCCGACGTCGGCTCCGAGCGCGCCACAACCGCGGTGCGGCCGATTTTCGACGTCGCCGAGTGGCGGAAGAATCAGGCGGGGGGCTTCATCGCGCGCCAGGATGAGCTGATCGCCGCCGCGGGGACATTGGAGCCGGCCCAGCGCACCCAGGCCCGGATCGACCTCGCCCGCTTCCTGATGTCACGCGGGATGTATTGGGAAGCCAAGGGCGCTGCCGATCTCGCGCTTGCCGACGCCAAGCCGGGGTCGGAGGATTCGATCGCGCTGATGGTGCGTGTGGTCGCGAATATCCTGATCGGCCGTCCCGAGCAGGGGCTGAAAGACCTTGCCAATCCCGTGATCGGGGCGAACTACGATTCTCAGCTGTGGAAGGCGCTGGCCCTTGCGCGTCAGGGCAAGTGGGCGGAAGCGCGGGAGAAATTCAAGAACGTCGAATTCGCCATTACCTCGCTGCCGATCGAACTGCAGCGCATCGTGATATCGGACGCGATGCGCGCGTCGCTCGAGGTCAGGGATTTCTCCGGAGCCGCCAAACGCGGCAGCGACCTGCAGGTCGTCGGTGTTCCCCCGGAGATGAAAGCGGCGACGGCGGTGCTGTTCGGCCGGCTGGCCGAGGCGCTCGGCCACGACAAGGACGCGCAGAGCGAGTACAGGGTCGCGATCGAATCTTCTGACCGCGCCGCCGCCGCCGAAGCCAGGCTGCTCGATATCATCCTGCGCCAGCGCCGCGACGAGACCAACCAGACCGACGCCTTGCGCGAACTGGAGACGCTGTCGGTGCTGTGGCGCGGCGACGCGGTCGAGGTGCGGGCGCTGCAGATGATGGCGCGGATCTATACCGATATCGGACGCTACGGCGAGTCGCTGGCGGCGGCCCGGGCCGCCACAAGGCTGCAGCCGAATTCGGAGATTTCGCGGGCCAGCCAGGATGCGTCGGCGGCGTTGTTCGCCCAGATCTTTCTCAGCCCGAAGGGCGATGATCTTCCCCCGGTCGAAGCTCTGGCGATGTTCTACGAATACAGCGAGTTGACGCCGATCGGACGGCGCGGCGACGAGATGATCCGCCGGCTGGCGGACCGGCTGGTCGCGGTCGACCTGCTCGATCAGGCGGCCGAACTCCTGCAATATCAGGTCGACAGGCGGCTGGAGGGCGCGGCCCGCGCCCAGGTCGCCGCGCGGCTGGCCATGGTCTACCTTACCGCCCGCAAGCCGGACCGCGCGATATCGGCGCTTCGCACCACGCGGATCGCGGACCTTTCCGGCGAACTGCGCACGCAGCGGCTGCTGCTGGAATCGCGCGCCCAGAGCGACGTCGGACGCCATGCCCTCGCGCTCGACATCATTTCGAACATCACCGGCCGCGAAGCGATCCGGCTGCGCTCGGACATCCAATGGGCGTCGCGGAACTGGCGCGAGTCAGCCGAGCAGATCGAACTGTACTACGCCGACCGCTGGCGCGACTTCAGACCCCTGAACCCGGTGGAGAAGGGCGACGTGATCCGCGCGGTGGTCGGCTACGCACTGGCCGAGGACGCCATCGGGCTGGCGCGCTTCCGCGAGAAATACGCGCCGCTGATGAGCGGCGAGGCCGATCGGGCCGCGTTCGAGACCGCGAGCAAGTCGAGTGGGGCCAGCAGCGCCGAATTCGCCCTGATCGCGAAAATGGCGGCCAGCGTCGATACGCTCGACGGCTTCCTGCGCGAAATGAAGGTGCGTTTCCCCGACGCCACCGCCCGGGCGCCGCTGTCGCCGGAAACCGCCAAGGGCGAACCGGTCCACACCGGCGCGCTGCCGCGCATCATCGGATTGACCCGGGCCGACGCGAAGCGATAGCGCGTCTCGCCAGTTGTCCCTGTGGCTTCAGCCCGGGATCATCGGCAACGGCAGGGGAACATTTTTCGTATCCGTGGTTGTCCTAATATCCGCTCTTGAAGCGTCATGTTGTTGCCAGCTGTGGCGATCATCCGGGTTGCGGATTTTCGAAGAAGGGAAGAGCCTTGGCTGACCCGCACCAAGTGAATTCAATCATTGCCACAGCGATCTGCGACTGCCGCAGAGATCATCCAGATGGCCGGATCGATCCCGGAGAGGCAAAGCAAATCGCCAAACGCATTATCGAGGAACTCTCAAATGCGGGCCTGAGTATCGTGCCGACCGCTGAAGAATGACTGGCGCGGGTTGGCTCGGCGGATCTGCCAACCGGAACGCCAACACCGGCGATATCGAAACGGCTGCACCGCGCAAGACGGCGTAAGCGATCATCCGCAAGACATCGCAGGCTGCTGCAGTCACATATTCCGCCAGATTCCAACCCGCGCGGACCTCGCTTCGTCTTCTGAGGCCAGCAATTCCGCGGGCGCGTCCGGCGTTGCGCGGGCGCCTCCGGCGCTGAGAATGATCTGCGACAGGTTCTGCCCATCGACGCTGCATCGGTGCCGGTCCGGCATGCCGCTGGGCTCGCAAACCACTTCCCGCCGCCGGAGAAACCGCGCGAGCGCCCGGATCGCGCGTCGATCATCGTCGCCGAGAATGCCCTCGAGCTGTATTTTCCGGCCGCGAATCGCAAGGGTGGCGAGATCGACGACGCTTGCAGGTCCCCTGACGCCGGTATCCGTGCCGGCCGCAGCCGTCGCATTGGCGGCAGCGTTGGCGGGGGTCAGCGCGCTTCCCGGGGTGAGCGCGTCGGTGTTTCGTCCTGCGACCCGAGAGGAGGATTTGGACACGATTGGCAGAGCCCGGCCGACGAAATCGCGCCAGATGTTGGCCGGAAGATCGCCGCCGGTGACGCGGTTGGTCGGGGTGTTGTCGTCATTGCCCACCCAGACGCCCACCACGAGATCCGGCGTAAATCCGATGAACCAGGCGTCGCGGTATTCCTGGGTGGTCCCGGTCTTGCCGCCAACCGCGACATTTGGAATGCGCGCCGCCTTTCCGGTGCCCTCGTTCACCACCGACTGCAGCATTTCGGTCATCATCGCCCGGGTGGCGCCCAATTGGCCGGTGACCTCGCTGCCACCCCCGGGTTTGGTGTAGAGCGCCTGCTGGGAATTGCCCGCAATCGAGCGGATCGAATACGGCTCGATCGCCTGAACCCCCGCGGCGACCGCGCCATACGCGCGCGTCATCTCCAGCAGGGTCACTTCGGCCGAGCCGAGCGCGAGACTCGGCACCGCCGGCAGTGTCGATTGCACACCCATGCGTTTGGCCGTGTCGATCACCGCCGGCGTACCGACCTCGTCGCCCAGTTGCGCGGCCACCGTATTGACGGAATTCGCGAACGCGTTGCGCAGCGTCATGCTGCCACGGAAGCGCCCGCTCGAGTTTTGCGGCTCCCATTCCCCGATCTGAGTCGGCTTGTCGACGACGACGGACTGGGGGGTGTAGCCCCGTTGCAGGGCCGTCAAGTAAACGAACAGCTTGAACAGCGATCCGGCCTGGCGTTTGGCCTGCGTGGCGCGGTTGAACTGGCTGGCTTCGTAATTACGGCCGCCGACCATGGCCAGCACGGCGCCATCCCTGCCGAGCGCCACCAGTGCCGCCTGCGAGACGTTCTTCCTGGCGCCCTCGGCCTCGAAGCGGCGCTCGATGACACCTTCGGCGAGCCTCTGCAATTCCAGGTTCAATGTGGTGCGAAGCGTCAGATCGCCCGATGCCGAGCCGAGCAGCCGGCGAACGTCGCCGGCCACCATATCGACGAAATAATTGGTGCCCGGCGGCGTTTCCGGGGGCGTTCGCAGATTGACAGGTTCGCCGCGAATGGCTTCCGCCTCGGCGGCGGTCAAGACCTCGGTTTCCACCATCGTTTGCAGCACGGTCTCCTGCCGCTCCTTGGCTCCGCCGAAATTGCGGGTGGGCGCAAGTTGCGACGGCGCCCGGACCAGGCCTGCAAGCATCGCCGACTCCGCGGGCGACAATTCGCCGGCTTTCTTCCCGAAATACCTTTTGGCGGCTGCGTCGATGCCGTAAGCGCCGGCACCGAAATAGGCGGTGTTGAGATATCGCAGAAGGATGTCTTCCTTCGTCAGCTGGCTCTCCAGCCACAGCGCCAGAAGTGCTTCCTGGACCTTGCGGCGCAAGGTGCGTTCCTGCGAGAGAAACATCAGGCGCGCGAGCTGCTGCGTGATGGTGCTGCCGCCCTCGCGCGTACCGCCGGCCTGCGAATTTCGCCACCCGGCCCGCAATATGCCGCGAAGATCGATGCCGATGTGGTCGAAGAACCGTCGATCCTCGATCGCCACAATCGCCTGGGCCAGATGCGGTGGCATATCCTCGGCCGTCAACCTGTCGCCCTTGAACACGCCGCGGGCGGCGAACACCTCGCCCTGGGCCCCTTCGAACGTCAGTGCGCTCTGGGTTGCCTCGACTTGAAGCCCGCCCGTGATCGGCAAGGTCGCGACGCAATACAGGATGTAGGCGGTGAAGAACGCCAACACCGCCCCCAGCGACGCCGCGAGATACTTGCCCGGCAGATTGACCCGAGGCAGCCGCCCGCGCATTTTCGTCAGGGCAGGCCATGATTGATGCCGCCAGTGCTGCAGCCGGGATCCCGGGTCGAAGTCCTGCCAACGCGTATTGCCCGTCGACGAAGCCAGTTTTGCCTTCAATCCGGTCCAGCGACTTCCGAACGAAGCGCCCGACGCGCTCACGACCGTTCGACCATCGCTCCACCAGGCTGCTGCCCGGTTTGCCGCCTGGCGAAATGTTGCTCTCACCAAAGCGGCGATCTGGCGCGCAAGCGTGCGAAACGAATCGCGAATAAGTCCCGGCGTAACCGGGGCATCCTGTGATGCCGAACCGGGATCAATCGGGGATTCGATCGTTTCGTGCTGATTCGGTGGGCTTGTCATGTTCGGTGGTCGAACAGCTTTCAGGATTGAAAGGCCATGTCGGCTGGGAGCAAGCAAGACCGGGGCTCGAAAGCAACCGGCCGTGAAGAGAATGCGCGGGGAACCGCAGAGTTCCCTCGCAAAGCGCACGGTGTCGCCCGCATAACAGCGCGTCACCCTGTCTCGGCTTCCGGTGGTTAATCCCGCAACCTTCGGCCCAGCGCCGCGACAAAACGGTCGGCATCGGCCTCGTCGTTGAAGACGTGGGGCGAGACGCGCATGCGGCCGAGCCGCGGCGCCACGTAGATGCCCTCGGTGCCCAGCCCCTCGGCCAGCGCTTTGGCCATTCCGTCCTTGAATCCGAGACACAGGATATGCGGCGCCCGCACGCGACGCTCCGGCACGCCGACGCCGAGTTCGCGCACGCCTTCGGCGATCCGTTCCGTCATCATGGCGAGACGCGGCGCAATGGCCGCGGCGCCCCATTCGGCGATCATCTCCATGCCGATCGATGCCATTTCGAGCGAGACAAAATGATCGCGCTCGCCCATGTCGAAGCGGCTGGCATCGTCGACATAGCTCGTGTCGGAGAAATAGACCGCGTTCTCGGCGCGCACATCGCGGCGGCCGGCGGGCGTCTGCTCCAGCGGAATGCCGCCCTGATGACGTTTGGCAACGTAGAGGAAGGCGCGGCCGTAAGGACCGAGCAGCCATTTATAGGTCGGGAAGATCACGAAGTCAGGGTCGAGTTCTTTGACGTCGAGCGGCAGCACACCCGCACTTTGCGTCGCGTCGATGAGGAAGAGGGCGCCTTGCCAGCGCAGCGCGATCGCCACCTTTTCGATGTCGATCAGGCCGCCGTCGGACCAGTGCACCGACGAGATCGATGCCAGCGCCACCGCAGCCGCGCCCGGTCGCTCGACGGCGGCTGAAACCGCCGAGGTCCAGTCGCCATCGCCGGGCTGGCGGATCGTCTCGACGACAAAACCCTGCGCGTCCGCGCGCGCCTGCCATTCCAGTACCGGCGAGGAGTGATCGTTTTCCAGCACCAGCACGCGCGTGCCACGCGGAATCTCGACCAGCTTCGCGGCCGTCGCCACGCCGTAACTGATCGAGGGGATCAGCGCGATGTCGCCGGCATCGGCGTTGATGAGCCGGGCGGCAGCGAGGCGCGCGCGGTCATGCTGGCGGCCGGCGAAACCGGCGTCGAGCGTCCACGGACGGCCCTTGCGGCCGACCGCATCGCGGCCGGCTTGCAGGGTTTTCAGCGGCAGCGGACTGTAGGAGGCCGAATTCAGGTAGCAGATGTTGCGCGGGATATCGAACAGGTCGCGTTGCGACGGCAGCATCGTCTCATCGCCCGTCATACTGGTCCGGTCCCATCGCCCAGTCCCAATGATCATGGCCGTGCGCATAGGTCCGGTTGGTCGAGGCCGGATTGCGGTTGACCAGCGGCCGCAGATACATCGGGTGGGTGGCGCTGCGCACCTCGTGCTCCACCGTGAACAGATGTCGGCCGTCGGCGAGATCGACGATGTCGCGAAAGCGGTACTGGTACGGATTGTCCTCCTGCGAGACCAAGCCGCGCTCCAGCAGCCGGCGATAGGGGCCGGAAAAATTCGTGATGTACATCTGCACGTGGTGGCCGTCGTAATCCGGCAGCGCGCGGTCGGTCTCGCGAAACTGCAGATACTGGTCCTTGCCCATCCTGGCCCGCGCCACGGCGCTGTCGCCGTGGTCAAGTTCGGCGGGGATGTCCATGATCCCGGGATAGAAATCGGCGATGGCCTTGGTCGTTCCGACCGGCACATCGAACTCGACATAGGGGATACCGAGCGTGATGCGGCCGAACCGCGCGGCGTCCGGCTCATAACAGCGCACGCGATTGCCCCATGGACATATCGCCTCGACATGGTCGTTGTGCTCGCTGAAGGCGAAAGCGGTGCCGCTGAGCTTGCCGGCGACGGCCGCGAGCCGGGCGAGCAGCGCGTCGCGGCCCGCGATGACGATGCCGGTATGGCCGCGCAGGACCTGCGGCGGACCGCTCGGCAAATGAAACTGGCTGCGACCGACATTGATCCACATGTTGCTGTCGGACACCATCAGATAGGGATCGCGGGTCAGCCCGAGGCCTGCGACATAGAACAGGGTCGCCAGCCGCTGGTCGGGTACCTGGACGTTGACGTGTTCGAGGTGGATCGAGTTGCCGAGATCCTCGGCGGCGCGGTCGAATGGCGGCTGCATGGATGCGGTTCCCCGATGCGTTTTGTCGCATCATAGGCAACTGCCGCGTCCTGATGCAAATGATGCAGGATCAGCCTCCGATGATGCCCTTGAGGCCCGTATAGATCGAACCGGCGGCGGTCGTGATGACGCCGCCCAGCGGCCCCGCCGTCTGCATCAGATCGTGAATACGCCGCGCGCGGCGGCGCAAACCTTCCTCGCCGACATGCTGGCCGAGCGATCGTGCGATGCGGAAGGCGCCCGCGCTGGGCTTTCCGCCCGACGCAATCGTCGACGGCAGGATGACGAACAGCAGCATGGCAAGGATGTTGCCGGTGAGAAATGCGAGTGCAATGCTGAGCCCGTATTCGAACGACTCCCGCCACTCCAGAAAGGTCGTGGGAATGATCGGCACGTTGTCGATGATCCCGATCACCGTGAGCATCCCGCTGACACTGAGGAAGGCGATCAGCGCACCGAGTCCGAACGCGCTGCGGGCGCCGATCTTGCTGATGAAATAGGCGGCCATTCCGAAAGGCAAGGGGATGGCAAACGATGCGAGCCGCAAATAGAGCGGAGGGACGTTGAAATGTATTGTCACCAGATAGTGCGCGACCAGCAACAGAAGCACCGCGGGTAGTACATACACCGCCGCATAGAGCGAGATAAAGCGGGCCGGCGCATCGCGCAGCGCCAGTCGCGTGTTGAGGCTGTCGAGCCGGCGCTGCATGCGGTCGAGCTCGCTGACGAGGTCCTGAATTTCGAGAATGACCGGCCTGACGACGCGCAGGTCGCGCCCGCAATCCTTGCAGACGACGGCTTCGTCCTTGATTGTTTCGGCACAGAACGGGCACTCCATCAGAGGTCGCGTCCGGGTCGCGGCAATGCGCGGCCGAGCGGCGGCAGCGGAGCAGTTCGCTGAATCCGCCCGGCCATCTCAGGCGCCATCTGCATCGGGGTTTTTCCCTGTCCGTCGCCGGCGCGAATTCAACCGCGCTTCCTTCTCGGCCAGTTCATCCCGCAAGCGGTCGCGCATCCGGATGAGATCCTCGTGCTCCTTGCGGAGCGATTCCGGAATTTCGGTCTCGCGGTTGCAGGTCGGACAGACCGGCGCTTCCGCCTCCTTGTCCGACAAACAGAACGGGCAGCGCACCGTTGACGTGCTCATGCTTTCACGGTTCGACCTTCAGCACGAAGTTCGCCGTGGCTGCGCGGCCGTCCGAATCCTTGATGTCGATGCGGACCATGTGATCGCCGGGCGGCAGTTCGGCTGCCGGCACGTCGATTCCCGTTGCGTTGACGAACGGTTTGATCCGCGGGGTCAGGTCGACATTGGGGGTGCGCAGATAGGTCGCCTGCACCGCATCGACATCGATGGTGGATCCGCCATAGGTCTGGAACTTGAGTTGCAGCCGCACCGGCGAACGGATCGCGCCGGCCGGGGGCACCAGTTGAACTTTCGGGCCGCGGGTAACGCCACGCGCCGACATTGCAATCGCGCCTTTTGGCGGCGGCAATTTCGCCTCTTCGGTCGTGATCAACACGACATCGGCGGCCGGCGCCGGCTGCGACGTCACCAAGCCGGTCAAAACGCAGATCGCCAAACCGGCGGGTCCAAGCAAGCGCATTGCAATCCTCCATTTCAATATCAACTCACTCCGGCGCCCGGCCACAGTGAAAGCAAATCCGTACTACCTATCGTGTCGCCGCAGATGTTACCGCGGCCGAACGCCATACGCACGCCCGCACGGCCCAGGAGATCGACAACCGGCACTGCTCGATGAAGCGATCCGGAGGGCCGCCGTCGCTCTGCATGCGGTTTCGAACGCATGCCTGAACCATCGGGCGGCCTACCGTCTTGCGGCAGTTCTCCACAAGCTGCGGAACGGTCCGCTGGATGCAGGCCCGGACGGCGGGAATGGCATCGGTCCGGCAGGCTCGAACATAGTTTCGCGGCTTGCCGCCCTGGTGCTGCACGCGCGATCGAACGCAGGCCTGCACGATCGGCTTGCCGACCGTCGCGCGGCATTCCTTCACGGCGCTCGCGCCGGAATGCGCGGCCGCCCGCGGCGGCATCACCATGGCGACGCCTGAAATCACCAAACCACCCGCAACCACCGCCAGCAGCCGCTTGCGTCTGCGAAAGCCGCCAGCCATTTCAACGCTTCCCGCCGTCACCGATGATCGTATAGGGCGCCCAGAACAGGGGATGCGCATAGGAAAACTCGGTCTTGCCCGCGGCATCGACGTAGCCGGGGCCGTCGACCATCGCCATCATCGCCTGCCGCAGCGCCTCGCCGCGCGTCAGGCCCTTGTCGTCGGCCTGGCGCTTGAACAGGTCGGTCACCAGTTCGCGCGCCGACTGCGAATGCACCGACCAGTTCGTTACCAGCAAGGCGCGCGTGCCGGCGTAAAAGAACGCGCGTCCGAGACCCGAAGCCGCTTCTGCACCGGCGCCGGCGCCGGCGCCGGTGTTGCAGGCTGACAGCACCACCCAGTCGGCATCGAGCTTCATCGACAGGATCTCCGACATCGTCAACAGCCCGTCTCCCTCGCTGCCGGAAAGGCCGGGCGCCGACAGGGCGAGCGCCGGTTGGGTCAGGCCGTTCAACTCGCCGGGTACGAGGCCGTGGGTCGCGAAAGCCAGCACCTTGAACCCCGACAGGTCCATCGCCTTGACGGCCTTCTCGTTGGCGTCCTTGCCGAGATGGAGCACCTTGGCCGGATCGGCCTGCAGCGCCAGCGCAATCGACCTGAGTTCGTCCGCCGTATCCGGCAGCCGCGGCAGCAGCGCCAGCTCGGCGCTGTCGACCCCGTCCAGCTTGGGGCTGTTGCGACGCTTCAGCGGCACGCCGCGGGTCATCGCGGCCGAGGCATCCGCCAGCTGCACCGGGGCGGGGCCATCCGCCTCGGCGGCCTGCTCCTTGCTGAAATAGGGGTCGCCGAACGCGATCAATTCGCTGCGCTCCGGCTTGCCCGGAGGTAGTTTCCGCAGGGTTCGCAGCGCCGCCGACGACGGCACCATCGTCACGGCATGGGTACGCGCGAGCCAGGGCACGTCGCGATAGCTCGCGAACAGCGGTTCGTCATTGGCCTTGATCTCGGCCGGCGCCGTCGGCAACAGCGGCAACGGCAGCAGCCCGAGTGCGCCGTTGGTCACGACGATCAGGCTCTTGGCCGATTTCCAGCCGGCTTCGACCGGCTTGAGCAACAACGAATAGAGTTCGTAGCCGAGCGCGACGTCGAACGCGGGAATGTCGGAGATCATCGCCGCATTGGGCTCCAGCGCCTCGCGCAGCTGTCGCACCTTGCTCTCGATCTCGCGGGCAGGCAGCTTCACCGCCGCGAACGTCACCGGCCCGTCTTTCGGGACAGCCCATACGAAGCTGCCCCGCCGTCCGAAATAGAACGAGAGCATGGCCTCGCCCGGCGCCAGTGTCTCCTTGATCTGCTCGACCGTCGGAGGCCTCGGGTCGATCAGCTCGGCATAGCTCGGGAATTTTCTGTTGATTTCCTGCCGCACCTTGTCGCGATCGGAGCGCAGCTTGTCGACCGAGGCGTTGGTGGCCTTGACGACCTTGTCGTCGCGCGCATTCGAAGCGAGCGCGTTGTTGAGGGCGCCCAGCTGCGCATTGATCTGCTTGCCGAGATCCTGCTCGCTGCGCACCAGTTCGGCGAGCGCGGGATCCTTTGCCACGCTGCGCGCACTCGAGGCCGACAGCGCCTTTTGCACCGATTGGCCGCGAATCGAATCCGCCAGTGCAAAGGTTTCCAGCGAGACTTCGCCGGTGGCGTTGTCGTTGTTCTTCGCCAGCATCGCGATGTAGGCTTCGATGATGTTCTGCAGCCGCTGGCTGCGCGCAGCGCTGACCGTGTCGTCGTCATCATCGGCGTTCTCGCGCGAGGCCGCCATCAGGATCGGGATCGCCGCCTTGAACTCGCGGGTGGCTTCGGCTTCCCTGCCGGCGTAGGACAGACCGACCGCCAGCGTGCCGCGCGCCGCGGCGGCATCGAAATGCTTTTCGCCGACCCGGCCGACTTCGCGTTTCAGCAGTTCCTGGGCCGCGGCGATGCCGGCTTCGACCTGGCCCGAAGCATACAAGGTGGCAATTCGGGAGCCGTTCAGTTCGAGCACCTGCCTGCGGGCCGGTTCCCAGCTGGCGATTGCCTTGTCCAGTTCGGCATAGACCGCAGCGGCTTCAGTGGTCTTGCGCTGGAAGTTCAGAACTGCGCCCAGCTGCGACAGAATCTGCGCGCTGAACTGGGTGCCGTCTCCAATGCCGACGGTGCGCTGAATGTCGAGCGCCGAGCGGATCAGCATTTCCGCATCTGCATAGCGGCCCTGTTCGACCAGAATTCCGGCAAGACCCATCACATAACGCGTCGTCAGCGGATTGTACTTGCCCTGGGCTTTCAGTCGCGCCAGCAGTGCGCTACGCGCGTCGACCTCCGCTTCGGCGAGCCGCCCCTGCTTCGCCTTCATGCGCGCGGCATTCAGAAGATCGCTATCCGCAAACTGGCTAACCTGGGATTCCTTCGGGCCATAATCGATTTTCTTGAGATCGGGGATCCAGGCTTTCCGGTAATCCGCAGCCTTTCTGTATGAAGCTTCCGCCTCGCGATATAGTCCGCGCGCTTCGAAGATCGTCGCCCGCCCATTCTCGAAATCAGCTTCCCAGCCTCGGCCCCTGACATTGTAGGCCTCCCGCTTCTGCGGAATGCCGCTGGTTCGCACATCCGTCAGGTATGCCTGCATCCGCCGCAGATAACCCTCGGCCTGCACGATGTCACCGCTCAGGATCAGCGCCTGCATGATGTTCCGGCTGGCGCTGAAGATATGCCCGCCCATGCCCCGTACGTTCTGCGTCTCGCGGATCATTTGCTGAAACATCTCGACGGCTGTCTTCAAATCGCCCACGGACTGCTTCTGCAACGCAACAAACCCGCGAAGACGCTGCTTCAGCAGCGGATCACCGCCATTTCCGGCGATGCCGAGACCCTTCTCTCCGTCGGCGATGGCGTCCGCATAGCGGCCAAGGACCGACTTTGCATTCCCGCGGTCAAAATAGAATTCCGCCAGATCGGAGACCGAGAGTCCTTTTTCCGGCTCGTCCTCTGCCTCTTCCCTGAGTTTGGCGAGTGTCGCCGGATCGGGCTTCTCGTTGTCGAGAACGGCGGTAATGTCGGCAATCGTTCGCGGCGGTGCGACGAACCCGGCGGGCAGCGCGTTGCCAAGATCGATCGCCTCCTTCTTCGTCTTGCCGTCGTCGATGGCGATCGCGACATTGGCGCGGCCGTTGGCCTTGTTCATCGCGGCCATCATGCAGGCGCGCACCGTCGGACCGGCCTTGGCGCGGCAGGCGGCCCGTAGTTGCTCTCCGTCCGGTCCCCGACCCTTGCCGCCCATGCAGGCCTGGACGAACGGCCTGCCGACCGTCTCACGACAGGTCGCCTGGGCCTGCTCCATCGAAAGTGCGACCGCCAGATCCGGGATCATTGCGAGGCAGCAGGCGCTCAAGAAGGTATTCAACCGCCGGCCAAGGCCGGATCGACCAACATTCGTGGCCGTGCTGAAAGGCGACATGAAAAAGTCCTCGATAAAATACCTGGCCGGAAGCCGATCCGTATCGCCAAAACAGACAACGCGGAATTGATCGGTTCCGGACGGCCCCCGGGGGGACCGTACCGGCGTGAATACAATGACCTTTTATGCCGTCCGGCAAGGAAAAAACGGCATTCGGCGTGCGTCGCCCCGGGAAGATGAAGCCAGCGACGGTCGACGATGCAACCGTGAGGCTATCCCCCGTAACTCTGCACCAGGCTCCCCGCCACCAGCGACCACCCGTCGACCAGCACGAAGAAGATCAGCTTGAACGGCAGCGACACCACCACCGGCGGCAGCATCATCATGCCCATCGACATCAGGACCGAGGCGACCACGAGGTCGATGATCAGGAACGGCAGGAACAGCAGGAAGCCGATCTCGAAGGCGCGCTTCAGTTCCGATATCATGAACGCCGGCACCAGGATGCGCAGCGACAGGTCTTCGGGCGTCGCCGGCGCCGGCTCGCGCGACAGGTCGATGAACAGTTTCAGGTCCTTTTCGCGGACGTTCTTCTGCATGAAGCCGCGCAGCGGCACCGACGCCTTCTGCAGCGCTTCCTCGATGCCGATCTCGTTGGCGATCAGCGGCTTGATGCCGTCGTCATAGGATTTCTGCAGCACCGGGCCCATCACGAAGGCGGTCAGGAACATCGCTAGCGCAATGATGACGGAATTCGGCGGCGCGGTCGCGGTGCCGAGCGCGGTGCGCAGCAATGACAGCACCACCACGATCCGGGTGAACGACGTCATCATGATCAGGATCGACGGCGCGACCGACAGGATCGTCAGCAGCGCGATCATCTGGATCGCGCGCTCGGTGACGCCGCCGCCACCGCCGCCGAGATTGATGCTGATGTCCTGCGCGAACGCCGGATCTGCCAGCGATCCGGCGGCTATCAGTGTGGCAAGGACTAGGAAAACTCTACGCGGGGAGGCCGCCGGCCTCACGAAGGGGTCTTTGGACGGCCCAGCAAGGATGCCATCTCGTCTTCGAGATTCTCGAAGCCGCTCTTGGCCGGCGCCGGCGGTATCGGCTCGTGGCGCGGGGCCGCGCGGCCTTGCGGTGGTTCGGGCGCGACCGGCGGCGCCACGGTTTCGTTAGCCGGCCGGCGCAGGGCGGCTTCAAGCCGTTGCGCCATCTCGGCGAGATTCTGGTCGGCACTGGACTGCGGCGGGGGAGGCGGCGGCGCTGGAGGGGGCGGCGGTGCGGCGGCCCGTTCGGGTGCGCGCGGCGGCGCCTTCGGCGGTTCGGGCCGCGGCGGCCGCGGCATCACGGGTTCGCTGCGCGAGGTGACCCGCGACGGCATCGGTTCGGGCCGCAGTTCGGGGCGGGGTTCGGGCCGGCCGCCCATCGGCTCCGGTGCGAAGCCGGCCAATGGATCGATGCGCTCGGCCCGCTCGGGGCGCCGTTCCGGCATCGGCATTTGCGGCGGTGCCGGGCGGCGCACTTCGTCGGCAAACGAGGGACGAACCGGCCGCGGCGGCGGCTCGGGCATTTGCGGCTCGGCGTGGTCGAACATGTCGGTCCGGGCGCCCTCGCCATCGCTCCAGCTGGTATCGGGCAGTGGCGCGATCCGGGGCGGCGGCTCGGCGCCGCCGACGGCGGGCCGTGGCGCCTGCTCCCGTCCGGGCATGGCGCGCACGATATTGGCTTCCACTACGATGTCGGTGGGCCCTCCGATCATCAGCAGATGCTCGATGTTGTCGCGCCGCACCAGAACCAGCCGCCTGCGGCCGTCGACTGCGGCTGCATCGATCACCGCCAGCCGCGGCATCCTTCCGCGATTGGTATTGGCGCCGAGGCGGTTGGTGGCGAACCGGCGAACCAGCCAGGCGGTGACGCCGATCAGGGCCAGCACGGCGACGAATGCCAAGAAGAATGTTAGTGTTCCCTGCATAGCTTCAGTCCCCGGCCAATAAAGCTGTCTTCAATCTTACGCCTGGCGATTGCAGACCGGAACCGATCCGTCCGTCGGCCAAACGAAGCGCAGCCCAGCCTTATTCCTTAATTCCTCTCGGCAAGAAGTGCCGCCCAGCAATCCTAATAAACCAAGAATCACCTGGGCCAAAACGACTTCTGATCGCCCCACGCGATTGGTTAACGCAGCTTTCGTGGCAAAAATGCGCTCGATTTGCCGCCGGAACGCCATCCGCACCGGGGTCTGGCCGTTGTCCACGGTTTCATCAGCCGATTTTAACCCGCTGTTAACCATACACACGGCAAATTCTGCCTACCTCAGCGGCGCCATGCCCTGAGGTAACGGGGCCGATCTGATGGCTATCAACGATTTTCCGATGTTGTCGGCGCTGCGCACCAAGATGCAGTGGCACCAGGAGCGCCAGCGCGTGCTCGCCGAAAACATCTCCAATTCCGACACGCCGAATTTCCGTCCGCGCGAACTGGTCGAGCCGAAGTTCGACAAGAATGGTGCGAGCCCGGCGGCGATGGGAGCGCTGGCGATGATGCGAACCAGCAACAGCCACATCGCCCCCGCCGGCGGCGGAGACACTTTCGCGCAGCACGGCCGGGCCGGGTTTCATACCAGGCCGGCCGGCAACGCCGTCAATCTCGAGGACCAGATGCTCAAGGTCTCCGCCAACCAGATGGACTACGCCGCGGCCACTTCGCTCTACAGCCGCAGCCTGGGGCTGCTGAAAACCGCCATCGGCAAACGCTGAGTTCTAGGGAAACGCGATCATGGCAAGCGATGGAAACGACTTCGGCCGCTCGATGAGCATCGCGACCTCCGGCCTGCGCGCGCAGGCGGGGCGGATGCGGGTGCTCTCGGAAAATATCGCCAATGCGGATTCCACCGGGGCGACCGCGGGCAGCGATCCCTACCGCCGCAAGATCCCGACGTTTGCCTCCGAACTCGATCGTTCGCTGGATGCCAGGGTCGTGAAGCTCGGCAGGGTCAGGCCCGACGCGTCGGCGTTCCAGGTCAGATACGAGCCCTCCAATCCGGCTGCGGACGCTGCCGGCAACGTCAAATATCCCAACGTCAACAAAGTGATCGAAATGTCCGACATGCGCGAAGCGCAGCGATCCTACGAGGCGAACCTCAATATCATCAGCGCCACGCGGCGGATGATCCAACGCACGCTCGACATCCTCAAGGCCTGAACAGGAAACCCCAGACCATGGCTTCACCCACAGTCGCTGCAAATGCCTACGCCGCGCTTGCCCGCATGACCAGCAGCACCGGCGCTGGCGCTGGCGCCGGCACCGGCGCCGAAATCGGTGGCGGTCAATCCTTCGGCGCGGTGCTCAAGGAAGCGCTCGGCAGCGTGATGGAGGCCGGCCGCAAATCCGACGCCCAGACGGTGGCGATGACGACGGGCAAGGCCAACGTGATGGACGTGGTGACGGCGGTGGCCGAAACCGACGTCGCGGTCTCGACGCTGGTATCTGTGCGCGACCGGATGATCCAGTCCTACGAAGACATCATGCGGATGCCGATCTGATGAATGTCGTCATTCCCGGGCGTCGCGGCAGCGACGAACCCGGAATCTGGGAGATGGTTCGCGGGATTCCGGATTCGCGCTTCGCGCGCCCCGGAATGACCACTGTTTAGATCGAGTGAAATGGAATTGAAATGACCGGTGCCGAAACCCTCGATGTGGCGCGCGATGCGATCTGGACCATCGTCGTGGTGTCGTCGCCCTTGATGCTGGTCGGCCTCGTGGTCGGCGTCGTGGTGTCGCTGTTCCAGGCGCTGACCCAGATCCAGGAACAGACCCTGGTGTTCGTGCCCAAGATCCTGGCGATCTTCGTCACGCTGCTGCTGGCGCTGCCGTTCATGTCGGAGTCGCTGCACGGCTACATGATGCGGATATCGTCGCGAATCATAGGCGGTTGAGGCATGATGCGCGTGAATCATGCGCATCGACATCTCATTGCTGCCGGCACTCGCCGCCGCCTTCATGCTGGTATTTGCCCGCATCGGCGCGATGGTGATGCTGTTGCCCGGGCTCGGCGAGGCCAATATTCCGGTTCGCATCAAGCTGGCGATCGCGCTGCTGCTGACGCTGGTGATCCTGCCGCTGCACCGCGCCGCCTACAACATCGACATGCAATCGATCACGGCACTGCTGGTATTGATGATGCACGAAATCGTCATCGGCGTGGTGCTCGGCGCCACCGCGCGGGTAACATTGTCGGCGCTGCAGGTCGCGGGATCGGTGATTGCCCAGCAGCTCGGCCTCGGATTCGTCACCTCGGTCGACCCGACCCAGGGGCAGCAGGGTCTGCTGATCGGAAACTTCCTCACCATCCTTGGCCTGACGCTGCTGTTCGCCACCGACAGCCATCATCTGGTGATCGCTGCGCTCAACGACAGCTATACGATCTTTGCGCCCGGCGAACTGATGAGGAGCGGCGATGTCGCCTCGCTCGCCACCAGCGCCTTCTCCGCCGCCTTCAAGATCGGAATCCAGCTGTCGGCGCCGTTCCTGGTGTTCGGGATCGTTTTCAATATCGGACTGGGCGTGCTGGCGCGGCTGATGCCGGCGATGCAGGTCTATTTCGTCGGCGTGCCGCTGTCGATTCTCGCCGGCTTCCTGATCCTGGCGCTCGTCCTCGTCACCATGATGGGAACCTTCCTCGAATATTTCATCGGCGTCATGCATCAGCTGATACCGCGCAGGTAAAGGCCTGATTGATGTCCGACGAGAATGACGCCTCAGACAAAACAGAAGACCCGACCCAAAAACGTCTGGATGACGCCCACGAAAAAGGCGACGTCGCCAAGAGCCAGGAGGTCAACACCTGGTTCGTGCTGGCCGGCGCCACGCTGGTGCTGGCGTCCTTTCACGGATCGATCGGCAGCGGCATCCTGGCGCCGCTGCGCAATCTGGTGGCCAATTCATGGATGATCTCCACCGACGGGGCGGGCCTGATGGCGCTGACGCAGAGCCTCGGATATGTGCTGATGACGGCCCTCGGCGTGCCGTTCCTGATGTTCGCGATCGCGGCGATCGCGGGCAACATGATCCAGCACCGGATGGTGTGGTCGGCCGAGTCGATCAAGCCGAAATTCAGCAAGATTTCGCCGGCCGCCGGATTCAAGCGGATATTCGGCAAGCAGGGCGTCGCGAATTTCGTCAAGGGCCTTTTCAAGGTGATCGCGCTCGGCGCCGTGATGACGGCGGTGCTGTGGCCGGAGCGCTACCGCCTGGAATCGATGGTGCGGTTCGACGTTTCGTCGATCATGGTCGTCACCACCAGCCTGACGCTGCAATTGATGGGAGCGGTGGTGGCGATGCTCGCGGTGGTCGCGATCGGGGATTTCTTCTTTCAGTACCGGACCTGGTTCGAGAAGCAGAAGATGTCGCTGCAGGACATGAAGATGGAATACAAGCAGTCCGAAGGCGACCCGCACATCAAGGGCAAGCTCAGGCAGCTGCGCCAGCAGCGCATGAAGAAGCGGATGATGGCCTCGGTTCCCCAGGCTTCCGTGATCATCACCAACCCGACCCATTACGCGGTGGCGCTGCGCTACGAACGCGGCATGGCGGCGCCGATCTGCGTGGCCAAGGGCATCGATACGCTGGCGCTCAAGATCAGGGAAATCGCCGGCAAGCACGACATCCCGATCGTGGAGAACGTGCCGCTGGCGCGGGCGCTGCATGCGACCGTGGAGGTCGACGGCGAAATCCCGGTGGAACATTATCATGCGGTGGCCCAGATTATCGGCTACGTGATGGGCCTCAGGCGCGGGCTTTCCGGCCGGCCGGCGTGAATCCAGCGTCAGCCGGGACTCCGGACGGGGCTGGACGGACAGGCTGAAAATGACCGCGGCGGGCGAAATAGATGATGGGACGGCTTGCGCTGGCAGGCCCGATTCAGGCACTCAGGAGCGGGCGTGCACAAAGCGCGCCGGGCAGCGCGCGCAGCCGCGTAACATTGAAGTCGACAGGCGCTTTCCGCTGGCATGACCGCCGAACCTGACAAGGATCCCTCGCGAGAGCCTTTCGCCGCCCACGAGCCGGCGCGGCGGAACGGCAGCATCGTGCTGGTGCTGCTGGTGGCCTTCGCGATCGTCGCGGTGGCGGTGGCGCTGATGACCATCGGCCGCGCCCAGGCGCAGCCCTATATCCTCGGGCTGCTGGCGCTGCTGGCGATGGTCGGGCTGTTCAACCTGTTCGCCTTCGCCGCCGGCATCATCCGTTTCGCCGATCGTGCCGCCGACGATCCGGTGATGAGCCGGATCGCCGATCACGCCCATGACGGGCTGGCGGTGACCGATTCCCGCGGCCATGTGGTCTATTGCAACGCCGCCTATCTGGCGCTGACGGGGGCCGAGACGGCGCAGGACGCGCGCCCGGTGGAGCGGGTCTTTATCGGCAATCCCGACGTCTCGGAAGCGGTGTTCCGCCTGCTCAAGGCGGCGCGCGAGGGCAAGCGGCAGCAGGAAGAGGTCCGCATCGCCGGTTCCGACGGCAGCCAGGGCCGTTGGCTGCGGATGCGGGTCCGCCCGCTGGGCGCCAGCAAGCGCGAGGCGAAATACGCGGTGTGGTCGATCGCCGACATCACCCGCGACCGCGAGCGGCAGGAGGACGTGTTCCAGGAACTGCAGCACGCCATCGAATATCTCGATCACGCGCCGTGCGGCTTCTTCTCGGTCAATGCCGCCGGCGATCTCGTCTATGTCAACGCCACGCTGGCGAACTGGCTGGACCACGACCTCGCGGAAATCGGCAATGGCGGCCTCAAGCTGACCGACATCGTGTCCGGCGACGGCGCCTCCCTGCTGACCTCGATCGTGGCGGTGCCGGGCGAGGTCAAGACCGAGGTGTTCGACATCGACCTGCGGATGCGCGGCGGCAAGACCATGCCGGTGCGGCTCTATCACAAGCTGGCGTTCGGCGCCGACGGCGTGCCCGGCGCCTCGCGCACGCTGGTGATCAGCCGGGCCCGCGACGAACATTCCGATCCGCAGCGCGCCGCCGAAGTCCGCTTCATGCGCTTCTTCGACCATACCCCGATGGCGATCGCGACGGTGGACCGGTCGGGCGCGGTGGGACGCGCCAATGCGAGGTTCGCCAAGCTGGCGCAGAGCCTCAGTCCCGAGGGCGCAGCCGGCAAGTCGATCTTCCGCACCGTCAACCCGCGCGACCGCCATCTGCTGATCGCGGCCATCAACCAGGCGGCCGAGGGCCAGGGCGACATCGCGCCAGTCGAGGCGATGCTCGACGGACCCAAGGAGCGCTGGGGGCAGTTCTTCGTCACCGCGGTCGAGGAGGACGAGCGCGAGACCGAGGCGGCCATCGTCTATCTGCTGGAAACCACCGAGCGGCGCACGCTGGAAAACCAGATCAACCAGTCGCAGAAGATGGACATGGTCGGCCAGCTCGCCGGCGGCATCGCCCACGATTTCAACAACGTGCTTTCCGCCATCATGATGGCGAACGACTTCCTGCTGAACGCCCACAAGCCGACCGATCCGTCGTTCCAGGACATCATGCAGATCAAGCAGAATGCCACCCGCGCCGCGACGCTGGTGCGGCAGTTGCTGGCGTTCTCGCGGCGCCAGACGCTGCGGCCGCAGGTGCTCGACCTCGGCGACGCTCTGAGCGATCTCACCATGCTGTTGCGCCGGCTGATCGGCGAGAAGGTCAAGCTCGACCTCGTGCATGGCCGCGATCTGTGGCCGGTCAAGGTCGACGTCTCCCAGTTCGAGCAGGTGATCGTCAACCTCGCCGTCAACGCCCGCGATGCGATGCCCGATGGCGGCAAGCTGACGGTACGGACCGCCAATGTCACGACGGAGGAATCCGGGCAGCTCGCCTACAAGGGCATGCCGGCGGCGGATTACGTCCGGATCGACGTCGCCGACACCGGTACCGGCATCCCCGCCGACATCGTGGACAAGATCTTCGAGCCGTTCTTCTCGACCAAGGAAGTCGGCAAGGGCACCGGCCTCGGCCTGTCGACGGTGTACGGCATCGTCAAGCAGACCGGCGGCTTCATCTATGTGGACTCGGAGGCCGACAAGGGCACCTCGTTCCACATCTTCCTGCCGCGCCACATTGCGGAGAAGGAAGCCGAGCCGGAGCCCGCGGCCGCCAATGGCGCGGCCAGGGCGGAGGCGGCGGAAGCCAGACCGCGGGCCGACCTGACCGGGCAGGGCACCATCCTGCTGGTCGAGGACGAGGAGGGGCTGCGCTCGCTCAACGCCCGCGGCCTGCGCTCGCGCGGCTACAGCGTGATCGAGGCCTCCAACGGCATCGAGGCGATGGAGGCGCTGGAGGAAAAGAACGGCGAGGTCGACCTCGTGGTTTCCGACGTGGTGATGCCGGAAATGGACGGGCCGACACTGTTGCGGGAAATGCGGATCCGCAATCCCAACCTCAAGATCATCTTCGTCTCGGGCTATGCCGAAGAGGCCTTTGACAAGAGCCTGCCGGAAAACGAGCAGTTCGCCTTCCTGGCCAAGCCGTTCGCGCTCAGCGCGCTGGTCGCCAAGGTCAAGGAGACCATGGCGCCGTCGTGAGGGCGCTGGCGCCCGGGCAGTCCGGGGCGAACTACTCCCTCCTGCGGATCACGCCTTCGAGTTTCGTCGCCGCAGCCACGGTGTTCGAGATCGTGCCGTATTTGCGGACGTTGGTGTGCAGGAGCTCGAGGCGCTGATCGGTTTCGTCGGTATCGACGATGAGCTCATAGTCGATCGAGATCATCTTCGGCGGGCTGTCCTGCCGGATACCGTGGAGCTTCACCTCGACGCCACGGAGATCGAACTTGAGCATCGGCGTCACCCGCTCGATGCCCTTGATCATGCAGGCGGCGATGGACGCAAGAAACAGCTCCGCCGGATTGAAGGCATCCGGGCGGCCGGCAACATCCGTATCGAGGACGATTTCGGCCGCCTTGGCGGCCGCGACGCTGCCGTGCGCGTCGATCCGTCTGGCGCTGACGCGGTATTCGAGCATCGGTCGCACCTCAGGCAGCCAGCCAGCGCGCGAGGTCGTCCGGCCTGGGCAGGCCGCCCGCATGAACCACCTTGCCGTCGACGACGATCCCCGGCGTTGACGCGATGCCGTAACCGGCGATGGCGGCATAGTCGGTCACTTTTTCAATGCTGACGGGAACGCCGAGCCTGTCGGCCTCGGTCTGAACCATCTCGACCGTCGCGGCGCAACGCTTGCACCCGGGCCCGAGTATCTTGACCTGCTTCATGGATAATCTCCGTCGGTTCACGAGAACAGCGCGTTGAAGATGAAGCCCACCGCCAGGATGCCGGTACCCACCACGCCGACGAATACGGCGATCAGGCGGACCGTGAGAACTTTGCGAAGGATGATGATCTCCGGCAGCGACAGCGCAATCACTGACATCATGAATGCGAGCACGGTGCCGAGCGCGGCGCCCTTGGTGATCAGCGCTTCGACCACGGGGATGATGCCGGCCGCGTTCGAATACATGGGAATGCCGAGCAGCACCGCGGCCGGAACCGACCACCAGACATCCCGGCCCATGATCGAGGCCAGCAGTTCCGAGGGTACATAGCCGTGGATGAATGCGCCGGCGGCGATGCCGGCGATGATCCACGGCCACACCTTGCCGACGATCTCCTTCACGGCGTCGATGCCGGCCTTGATTCGGTCGACAACCGAGAGCTCTTCCTGTGGAAGCTCGACCGCGTCGGAGCGAAGGTTGCGGACCCATTCCTCGAGCCAATGCTCGAGATGCAGCCGGCCGATGATCCAGCCGGAAATGATGGCAATGGCGAGGCCAAAGGCGAGATAGGTCAGTGCCACTTTCCAGCCGACCAGCCCGAACAGAAGTCCGAGCGCCACTTCGTTCACCATCGGTGCGGCGATCAGGAATGAAAACGTGACTCCAAGCGGTACGCCGGCGCTGACGAAGCCGATGAACAGCGGCACGGCAGAACAGGAGCAAAACGGGGTCACGATCCCGAGCGAGGCAGCCAGCACGTTGCCGACGCCCTCGCGCCGGCCGGCCAGCAGTGCCCGGGTCTTCTCCGGTGAGAAGAAGCTGCGCACGACGCCCATGCCGAACACGACCAGCGTGAGCAGCATCAGAACCTTCGGCGTGTCATAGGCAAAAAAGCTGATCGCCTCGCCCAGGTGGCTCTTCGGATCGACCGGCGTTTGCGCGACGACCCATTGCGAAAACGGGACAAGCTGGCTGTAGACAACGCCCCAGATGGTCAGGGCAGCGACCGTCCACCCGATCCATTTGGCGGTCGACGGGCCGGCGCCCGGTGCGCGTTCAGTGATCGAACCGAGGCTCATGCGGCGTGCCTTTGTTGGACTGCCGGCAGCGCCAGCGCGGCGTCGATCAGGGTGGCGACCGCCTGAGGAAGATCTGGCGCTCGGCGATACCGGACCCATTGAGCATCGCGGCGGTCCGCCACGAGACCGGCCGTCTTGAGGGCGGCCATATGGCGGGACATCCGGGACTGGCTGGCGCCGAGCGCCTGCATTAATTCGCAAACACAATGCTCACGCCCATCCCACAGCATCCGGAGGGCTTCGAGTCGGACCGGTTCTGCAAGAGCGGTGATAATTGCGATTGAGTTCATATGCTTATCCTAAATGCGCTTATGCGCATAACCGCATATAATGTGTTTGCCATCAATTGTGCAAGGGTCCGACGCGAGTTTCTTTGCAGTAACTGTTTCCGCCTCTTCTTCTAGGGCCAAGTGGGTCAGGTCGGTTGATGCAGGTCAATCCAACCGGAACGTCGGTTGGTAGGATACAATTCGTTCGAGCAGCACCGCGATTTTGCCCGCTTCTCGGCCAGATCCGTTGAACACTCGAAAGCGAGGGTCCCATACGTCGGGAATTCGCGATGTTGTGCAGGGTCTGATTTGGCGGTGCCATGTGTGAACTCCTCGGACTGTCGAGCAACGCCCCTGCAACGGTGAGTGTTTCGCTGCCCAAGCTCGCTGAACATGGCCGTGCCTCCGGAACGTACAATGATGGCTGGGGTGTCGGCTATTATGAGGGAGCGGACGTCCGCTTGATGAAGGACTCGGCCGCTGTCGGCGACAGCGAATGGATCCAGTTCATCGCCGGTCATAACCTGCGAAGCCAGTTGGTGATCGCGCATACCCGCAAGGCAACGCGCGGAACGCGGTCCTACTCCAATGCCCAGCCGTTCGTTCGGGAACTGGCCGGACGTGCACACTTGTTTGCGCACAACGGCGATCTGCCGGGCATATTCTCGGGCGGGCTCCAGGCCGATCGGTTCAATCCAATCGGCGAGACCGACTCCGAACTCGCCTTTTGCGTCCTGCTCGACCGTATGGCGGCGATCTGGCGGGTGCCCGGCGCAACGCCGACGCTCCGCGAAAGGTTCTTGGTGGTGTCGACGTTTGCCAGCCAGCTCCGGGCATTGGGTCCCGCGAATTTTCTGTATTGCGATGGTGAACTGCTGTTCGCTCACGGACACCGGCGGAAGCATGCTGAAACCGGCAAGGTAGAGGCGCCGGGTCTTGTGTCGCTCCAGCGACACTGTCAGAGCGGCCGACCAGGTATCGTGGCGGACGGGCTCTCGATCCGAAGCGACGATCGGCTCGTTACGCTATTCGCGAGCGTTCCCTTGACAAGCGAGCGGTGGGAGCCTCTTGCAGAAGGGGAACTGGTTGCCGTTTCTCATGGACAATTCGTTGGACGACAAATGGTCGGCGAAAGTCCGGTATTATGCGAGGATCCGGTCGATCCATTGGACCGATCGGGACCCGACGATGCCGGAAGAGCCTTCGTAAATTCGGGCGCTGCGTCCGCCGGTCAAGCACCGTTGGATTTCGTCAGCGATGCAAAGAGGCCATCGTGAATCTCTATGACCGCTGGGTTCTGCCACCCATCCTCGATCTGGTCATGCGGCAGCGCCCGTTGCAGAAGTATCGCCGCGAGGTGGTTGCTGCAGCCACCGGACGGGTGCTCGAAGTCGGCATCGGATCAGGATTGAATTTTCCGCTCTACGACAAGCGGGTCGAGACCGTATTCGGGATCGACCCATCGCCCCGTTTGCTTGCTATCGCGCGCCGACGCGCTGCCGCGGCCGGTGTGCCCGCCGAATTCCTGCAGGGGTCTGCGATCGCGATTCCCCTCGCTGAGAACACCATGGACACCGTGGTGATGACGTGGACGCTTTGTTCGATCCCGGACCCATCGGCCGCATTACGCGAGATGCGACGGGTGCTGAGGCCGCATGGCCAGCTGCTCTTCGTCGAACATGGGCTTTCACCCGAGTCAGGAGTCGAACGCTGGCAACACCGGCTCACGCCCATCTGGTGCCACGTTGCCGGCGGTTGCCGTCTGGACCGGAAAATGGACGACCTCATCCGCTCGGCCGGCTTCGATCTCCTGAGGCTTCGAACGGAGTACGCAAGCGGGCCGCGTCCGATGACCTACATGTATCTGGATGCGCACGGCCGGCGGCATGATTCTGCGGGTTGGCCGAAGAACGTTCAGCCTCATGAAGCGCCGCTCAAATGACGAATACCGGAGCGAAGCCGCCGCCCGGTGTCCGGAAATTCGTCGTCTGTCCCTGATACAGTCGCGCCGCCGTGAGCAACACGTCACCGTTGTAGACGTATAGCCTGACGTCGGTCTTTCGGGCCTCCGGACAGCCGTCCACCTTGACCATGCGTTCACTCGGCGCGGCAAAATCCTGGGCGACATATCCAGCACGAGTGATCTCCGCCCATACGCCCGTGGTGACTTTGTCTCCGCGATAGACTGCCTTGCTCCCGTAACCGCCCGCTGGCTTGAAGAACAACGACTTTCTCGCGCGCCACAGTTCCTGCGCATTTTCGGGAGTAACGAGCACCGTATGCGGCACGCCGGCCAGGTCAGCGAGTATCGACGGCGACGCTCCCCAGGAGCGAAGCGCCGCATGATCGGACAGCAGCGCGAGGTTGCGCTTGTCTGCGTACAGTGCATGCACGCGCGGATTGGGTGTAACGACGACTGCGCCGTCGAGGTAAGCGTCGCGGAGATCCCCGTGTTCGGGACTGCCAAGGGAAAAATCGACCAAGCGATTGTAGACCAGATCGATCGGCTGGTGGTTCGCGAGCAGTTCGCCACGCGCGTACCGGAGCTGATTGCCATCCACGATCACGGCATCGATGCCGTTCTTCTGGAAGAAGCGCTGAGCCAGCAGAAACTCCGGATAAAGATACTGTTCTGCCGGGCGGTCATCGACGATCGCGATCCGCCGCGGGATGCCTTGCCGCTTCTGGAGTTCCCACTCGTGCTGGAACATCCGCATGACGGCCGCCTCGAAATCGTCGGCTTGCGGTCGGCCCAGAGCGACCTCTACCTCCTTGCAGCAAGCCCGCTGGGCCTTGGCCAGCAGCGCGTTCAAAAAGCCGCCGCCGGCGTTGGTATTTACCTCGATCAGCCTGGGACCCTCGGCAGCAAGGTGAAAGTCGTAACCCATGAACGCGCCAACCGGCCCGAAATCATGCCGAGCGGTCGCGGGAGCCCGGGACAACGCCGCATCGCGATAACCCGGCAATCGAGTGGCAGCTTCGACCGCATGCACGGTCCGAAGCATCTCCCCGACACTGGCTTCCGGCAGGAATACCGGCACGTTCGAGAAAAGATGAGTCTTCGGCCCGATGAAGGTCCGACAGAATTCCGGATCTCCGACCTCCCGCTCGAGGGCCTGGCACAAAGCGTCCCGGTCCAGCGTGATGCAGAAGCACTCACGGTTCAGAACCTCGGAGATGGTTCGAGTCTCGGACGTGACAGGCGCCGGAGCGTCCATGTGTTCAACCTCGCCTTACTCTCGCGCCTGGCAACATAGGCTCGCTTTCAAACACCGTCAACGATATTTCCAGAAATATGGAAATATTGCTGCGGCGATGCCAAAGCCAACCGGCGATTATTCGCGACTACGGCTTGGAGCCGGCAAATTGATCGTAGGCGCGTAACGCATCGGCTCCGTACACTGCCGCCGGCCCGCCTCCCATATAGACGGCGAGAGCTGCCGTCTCGGCGACTTCCTCCCGGCTCGCTCCATGCTGATGAGCCATCTTCGTGTGATAGGCGACGCAGCCGTCGCAGTGGACGGCGATGCCGATCGCGAGCGCCATTAGTTCTTTCGTTTTCGTGTCGATCACTTTTGAGGCTGTCGCCGCAGTGGAAAGAGCCCCAAAGGCTTTCATCGTTTCGGGCGCGGCTTTTTGCAGCAGCCCTACGCCGACGATCACATCACGGGCGACATCGGTAAAGTCTGTGGTCATATCCAGTCCCTCGCTGCTTCATAAAGATCAAGTCACGGCTTCCAGCGCCGATCGCGGTGCGCATGAGCAAATGACGACGTCTCTATTGGCCATGATCCAATCCTCATCTGGGTGCCGAGACAGCGCGGCACATTTCACTTCCCACTTCCTCTTCACGAACTGCGGCGGTCCCAAAGCGCTCGTCGATCGCTCTGGCTGCGGCAACTGGAGCCGTGGCTGTCACCTCGGCGGGGCGGGCCATATCAGTAACAATGCGCTCGGGATCAGCGGTTGCGATGGATCAAGCCAAAGAGGCCGACCCTCAGCGCTTCGTAGTCCGCCAACTGCCGCCGTTCCGCTGAATCCGGATATACCTGCCTAATTGACGCATCCCCGCGACCGAGCGCCGCAGCCATGCGTCCCTATGGCGGCTTCACTTTTGGGCGGCGCTGCCCATCTTAGTGGCTGCTTCCCCCTGCTGGGGATTTGAGGAAAAAGACATGAATTTCACGCAGCGTACGCGCAGCATCGTCCAGGCCCTTGCCGTCATTCTATCGTTGGCGATTCCGGTGATGTTTGCGATCTCAGCGGCCGACGCACGGCCGGGCGGTGGCGGTTCCCGCGGGAGCCGGACCTTCTCGGCGCCGCCCCCCACCGCTACAGCTCCGAAGGCGGCGCAGCCGCTCAACCGCACCATGACCCAGCCCGGCAGCCCCGGCGTGGCCGGTGCTGCCGCCACCGGTGCCGCCGCCAAGGGCGGCATGTTCAACAAGCCCGGCATGGGCATGCTCGGCGGCCTCGCCGCTGGCTTCCTCGGCGCCGGTCTGCTCGGCATGCTGTTCGGCGGCGGGTTGTTTTCCGGCCTCGGCAGCATGGCATCGATCATCGGCCTGATCCTGCAGATCGGCCTGATCATCATCGTGGTCCGGCTGGCGATGTCGTGGTGGCAGCGCCGTAACACTCCTGCCACCGCTTCGGCCTATGCCGGACCGGCGTCCGGAGCCCCGGGCGGCCCCGGCGGTCCGCTGAACTCGCTGCGCACCGGAACCGGCTTCGGCCTGGGATCGGGCAGCGCACCGCTGGAGATCCAGCCGGCCGACTACGAGGCGTTCGAGCGGCTGCTCGGCGATGTCCAGACGGCATGGTCGAACGAGGATGTCGACAAGCTGCATACGCTGGCGACCCCCGAAATGGTGATGTACTTCACCAAGGACCTCGAGGAGAACAAGGCCAAGAACGACATCAACAAGGTGTCCGACGTCAAGCTGCTGCAGGGCGACCTCGCGGAAGCCTGGCGCGAGGGCGAAACCGACTACGCCAGCGTGGCGATGCGGTTCTCGCTGATCGACAAGACCCTGGAGCGCGGCACCGACCGTCTGGTCGCGGGCAGCGAACAGCCGATCGAGGCGACGGAGGTGTGGACCTTCGTGCGGCGGCGCGGCGAAAACTGGGAACTCTCGGCGATCCAGGAAGCCTGATCGCCTGCAACGACTGACATCAAAGGCGCCGCGGTTGATTCCGCGGCGCCTTTTCCGTTGGGGCGCCTCGTGCTCCTTTCCGTGGCGACGGTTGTATATGCTTGCACCGGCGCGCATCGGGGACCGGAACCCCAGGCTGGTTCCGTTGCGGGCCAGCCCACGTCCGATGGAAGGATCGCCGATGCGTTACGAACTCTATTACTGGCCGCAGATCCAGGGGCGCGGCGAATTTGTCCGCCTTGCACTGGAGGAGGCCGGCGCCGATTACGTCGACGTGGCGCGCCGACGCGGCATGGGCGCGATGACGAAGATGATGGAGGCGCACCACACGCCGCCGTTCGCCCCGCCGTTTCTCAAGGCGGGCAAGCTCGTGGTCGGGCAGACCGCCAACATCCTGCTCTATCTCGGGCCGCGCCATGGCCTCGCGCCGAAGGCGGAAGCGGGAAGGCTGTGGCTGCATCAGCTGCAGTTGACGATCGCGGATCTCGTCCTGGAAATCCACGACACCCATCATCCGCTCGGGCCTTCGCTGTATTACGAGGATCAGCGCGGGCCGGCGAAGAAACGCACCGCGGAATTCTGGAAGGAGCGGGTGCCGAAATATCTCGATTATTTCGAGCGGTTGCTGGAGAGCGGCGGCGGCTCCTGGGTCATGGGCCGCCGCGTCACTTGCGTCGATCTCTCCCTTTTCCAGATCGTGGCGGGGCTGCGCTACGCTTTCCCGAAACGCATGAAGGCCCACGAGCGCAGGATCCCCGGCCTTGTCGGTCTGCATGACCGCGTGGCGGCACGGCCGAACATCAGGGCGTATCTGGAAAGCGAGCGCCGCATTCCCTTCAACGAAGAGGGAATTTTCCGGCGCTACAGGGAGCTGGATGTTTGAGGTGTTGCGAAGCGCGCAGCGGCGCTACCTGTTCCGTCCGTCGATCGGCGTCATCGTCAATCCTGCAAGCTCGATGCCGTCGATGCAGCTGACATTGAGCGCCACCACCGCGGTGCCGTCGGGCCGGGTGCCGTTGGCGAAGACCTCGACGCCGCAGTCGATGCAGGACTGGTGCCTGATCGCGTGCTTGTTGAAGAGATATTCGCGCAGATTATCCTCGCCGGCGCGAAGCACGAAACTCTTCGGGTCCAGGAATGCGAAATGCAGGCCCTTCTTGGTGCAGATCGAGCAGTTGCAGGCGGTGACCATGGCGAGATCGGTGGTGCATTCGAAACGCACCAGGCCGCAATGGCAACCGCCGGTGTAGACCTTGGTGTTGGGCATCGGACCGCGTCCGCTCCGCGCGTGGATGTGACCGTCCTTATAGACGATTTTGCGGGATGTGTTCGACTGTCACCGACACCGCCGGCACGCGGCGCGCCGGTTCACGCGAGCTGATCGATCCGCGTTCCCTGGCCCGGAGGCAGGGCCGCCCGTACCGGCGGCGGCGGCGGTATGCGATCGTCGCGGTCGGCCTTGACCTCCGGCGGTTTGAGCACGCCGGCCTCGGGCGGTTTGATCGGCATCGAAGAACTGACTGCAGAAATACTCATCGGACGGGATCCTCGGCTTCGTTCCCCCGACTGTGACGAGGCCGGGACGAAAGCTTTATGAATCCGCAGCCGAAATTGCGAGGCATCGCGGGGATTGCAGCGTGATGGTGAACGGCGGGCTCGAAGATCGCTCAAATGCGACCGATCCTGTTATCGGATCCGAAGGCTACTCATACCAATGATTTAATGCCGAAGTAGGCAATCCGTCATTCCGGGGCGATGCGAAGCATCGAACCCGGAATCTCGAGATTCCGGGTCTGGTGCTAACGCACCATCCCGGAATGACGGTCTCACAATGTCGTTTTCAAACGGGCTGGCCATATCATCGCCGCGGCATGCTATTCGTCCGAGCCGCGGGTGATCGCGATCGCCGCCTCGGTCCTGGTGCGCGTGCATTCCATGTTGAGCCGGCGGAAGCGCATCTTGACGCGGTCGCCGCGCAGCAGCCCCATCCGCCGGATGCAGCGGGTGGAACCGGTCATCACGTCGGGCTTCGGGATGGTGAAGACGATGGCGCCGGCGCTGGCGACCAGCTCGAAAAATTCCGGCTTCGGCTTGCGGCGGTCGGCCTTGGCGTAGAGCTCGTTGGAGTAGTTGGCGCCGCGACAGCCGAGCGAAAGCTCCCTTGCCTGCGGGTGCGACAGATAGATGGTCTTTCCGGTGGTGATGCCGATCTTGATGCCGTCGACCTGTTGCTGCAGCTCCTTGGCGATATCCTCGCAGCGGTCGGCGCGCGCCGGTCGACTGTCCGACACCGTGAGAGCCGATGCGGCCAGCAATATTGCAGCCAACGTGGTCGATTTGCGAAAGTCCGTTCTCATGCAAAATGCCCCTTTACGCCATTGAAACGCGCAGATCGATTTCCTGCAAGGCCCGGTGGCGGAAGTCAATCCGAACTGGACTGCGCGAGGAACGTAAAAGGTGACGCTGAGCCTGTCGCAACGCTCGGTCACATTTTTCAAGCGCGCCGCCCGCCAGCGCCGTGTGCCGTACCAGCGCATGATCCGCGCGCTGGTGGATGCCTATGCGGAGAGGCAGGAACGGAAGGGGTGAGGAGGCTCCGTTCAGGGCTGGCGGTCATCCAGAACCTTCCATTTACCCAAGAAATGCTTAGAACGGTTCAACCGCCGGCCCGCGCCTCGCTGCAGACGCCTCCGGCTCCCAACCTTGCGAGCAAGCCATGAACGCCCCCACGCCGATCCCGTCCGCCGCCACCCCCGTTCCGCCCTACCGGCACACCCCGCTGTTTCCGCTCGGGGCCGACACCGCGCCGTACCGGAAGATCACGTCCGAGGGCGTGCGGGTCGAGCACGTGCTGGGCAAGGAGATGCTGGTGGTGACGCGCGAGGCGCTGCGGGCATTGAGCGAAGCCGCGTTCGGCGACATCAACCATTATCTGCGGCCGGGACATCTGCAGCAGCTGCGCAATATCCTCGACGACGGCGAAGCCAGCCCCAACGACAAGTTCGTCGCGCTGGATTTTCTCAAGAACGCCAACATCGCGGCCGGCGGCGTGCTGCCGATGTGCCAGGACACCGGCACCGCGATCATCATGGGCAAGACGGGTTTTCGGGTCATCACCGACGGCGACGACGAGGCGGCGCTGTCCGAGGGCGCGCGCGACGCCTATCTGCGCCGCAATCTGCGCTAGTCGCAGGTGGCGCCGCTGTCGATGTACGAAGAAAAAAACACCGCCAACAACATGCCGGCGCAGTGCGAGATCTATGCCGAGGGCGACGACGCCT
>NZ_JAUYQU010000247.1 GCF_030697065.1 Bradyrhizobium sp. | reverse complement strand
GCGGCAGTCCCTCCAGCAGCGCATTCAGCGCGGCGGCCGTCGCCGCGCGGGACGCGCCGCCCGCGGACAACACATCGCCGGCGGCGGCCAGCCGCCCCTGCGGCAGGCGAATGTCGGGCGCATCGGCGTCAGGAGAGTGGGATGGCGCAAGCGGCGGCGCCGCCTCATCCGCGGCCCCGCCGAGCGACGACAGGAGCGTCTGGCGCAGCACGATCAGCGCGGCCTTGAGATCGGGGATCCCGGCAGGCGGCGATCCCGACGCCAGCGACGCCTCGAGAAACAGCCCGGATTTCTGGAAGGCATTTTTCACGTCGCCGCCGGTCAGGTTTTGATCGAGGCTGGTGCGTTGAGCCAGTAGTTGCGCCACCGCCTGCTGCAGTTGCGGCGGCAGAGTCTTTGAGCCGGCGGCCACCCCGGCATTGGCAAACAGCGGCGCCAGACTGCCCTGCTCGGTGGCAGCGGTCTGCACCGCCGTTGAAACCGCCAGCTTCTCGAGCGGCGTCAGTATGTTCTTTGGTAACGCTGACGTCGCCTGGGAATTGGTCGCGGCATCGGCCCGGGCCCCGGACGCCAGGGTTACGGTGTCGGCCGATGTGTCGGCCGCGCCGGCACCCTGCCCGACCATGGCGAGCCTGATGCCGCCTTCGGTCTTCGATACCGCCAGTTGCAGGGCCTGTCCGGCCTGCAGAGGAACTTGCGACATGACATCGAGCGCCAGCCCGGAGATCGCGATCCGGACCATATTGTTGGCGAGAACCTTCAGCACCTGGGCGTCGACGACCGTCCCCGGTTGCAGCATCAAATCGCGCTCGACGCCCTTGGCGGCGACGACGGCAAGGATCGGATTGACGGGAGCTATCGACATGGTGAGAACTCGCTGGACTTCAAACGCTAGTCCAGCGGCGTAAACCTCTCGTTAACCGCGGGGGGTGCGATCCGCAAAAGGGCGGGATCAGGTGGCGGGATTCAACGCCCCGATGATGCCGGCGGCGGCCGCAAAATCGACCAGCCGCGCCCGGCGGCGCGCCGCGACCTCCTCATCCACCCCCCATTGCTCGATGTTCCAGCCCTCATCGACATGGGCTGCGTTCCAGACCTGATCGGCATCCCGCACGCCGCGCAACAGCGCCAGGGCGAGCAGCGCCGAGCCCGTCAGGGTGGTGACTACATGGACGGCCGCGATCGACCAGGGATCGCCGGGCAACGCCGCGCGCGCCGCCGCGATCGCCGGCTCGGGCTGGCGGACATGAACGATGCCTTCGGCCAGGATAAAATGCGCGCCGAGCGCCTCGGCGGCCCAGAACACGATCGGGTCCCAATGGGCCGCCTCCCGGGCCACCAGCGCCTCGGGATAGCCGGCGCGGTAGAACAGCAGATCGGAGCCGAGATATTTCGCGACGTCGTCGGTGACGGCATCGACCCGATCGACCACGGCGTCCACGACGCTGTTGGCGAACCGCGTCATCGGCATCGACATGGGATCGATGAACTCCGGCTGCGCCTCCCATTCCGCCGCGATGGCGTCGGCAATCGCGCGTGTCGGCGCAGCCAGTGCACGGCCCGAAGGCGTGCGGACCGGCCTGTCGTCCAGCGTGATGGCAAACCCTCCGGGCCCCTCGACAACTCCAGCCTTGGTGTAGAAGCGCTTGCGGCGCGGACTGCGCGTCGTGCGCCGCACGGCCTCCTCCGGATCGAGCCGGGATTGCCCGGCCACTTCGTCGAATAGTTCGCGCATGCGGTTTTCGGTCTCTGTCGGCGGCGACAATCCTCAACAGCTAAGGGTACGACATGGCCGGATGCAAATAAAGCGGCGGCGCGAGGACGGGTTCCGACCGCCGGAATCGCCGGTCAGGCAAGTCCAGCCCATTACGGCGACCGATCAGCCAGCCTGTCGACCGGTCAAGGCCGCCCCGGCCCAGCGAGACTGAATTTCATCTCCGTCGGCTCATGATGGCCTCAGGATCGGTCTGCGCGAGATCGAGACTGGCGCGCATCGCCATCTCCTGCAGATAACTGCGCAACTGGCGATCGCTGATCGGATTGCCGCAGGAGGCGAGGTCGCTGGCGACCTTCGCGATCACATCATCGTGGCCGGGAGTATCGCGATCGGCCAGGTGCACCGACCAGGCATAGTCCTCGATCGCATCGCCCTTCAGGCCCATGCGCTGCCCCGCCCAAAGTCCGAAAAGGACGTTTCTGCGGGCGATCTCTCCGTCGCGGGTATCGTATTCGATCTGATCCAGGCCGCCGCCGGTATTCAAATGCAGTGTCATGGCGCTCCTCTTTCCCTAGTCCACTCCGAGTTTACCGCTCCGAGGTCTAACCATCGATAGAGGCCAAGCCGAGCAGGCGCCAATTGGATTGTTCAATAGTGCAGATTGAGGGTTTGCAAGGCCCGAGGCGTTTGTATCGAGCCCGGTGCTTGCGCGACGCGGCCTACCCGGCTGCTGCAAAAGCCAGTTCCATTGGATTTTCCAATGCCAAGCAGCCGAACAACTCATTTCAATAAATATCGCGGGCAGGAGATAAGAAATTCGCGAGGCTAGTGGAGATGCAGCGATGAAGACCGGTATCCAGCCGATGGAAGTTCAATCGAAATTCTTGAGAGACGATCTGAAACAATACGAAATACCTGCGCGAGCCGGCCAATCGTCGAAACCAGCAGCGATCATGGTTGAGAAAGTACGCCGCCGTTCGAGCCCACCCGTCTCCGGCATGGCACGAGATTCTGCGGATCATTAATTGGAGCGGGGCGCTTTGCACGCACCACGCGCCGGCGATAGGCATGTCGACCGAGCTCAGCCGCCGCCGTGCATCGCTTCCGGTATCTGAAATACGCGCTCTGCGTGGCTCTGATCTTCATCGGCCTCAAGATATTCCGCAACCGGATATTCGGAACGTTCGATCCGATATCGCCCGGCGTGACCTTCACGTTGTTGGTCGGCGGCGTGACCGTCTCGATGTGGAAGGTAAAGAGGAACGAGGCAGTCCAGGCATCGGCCGCAGACCCGCGCTTTCCGCAACAGCCCGCCGCTCCGGCCGCCGACGCTTCCCTTAAGCGCTGACTCCACCCCCGACAGAAGACACGAGAGCCCCGATGATGAACGATACCATCACCCAAGCCCGACCCGTCGGCCAATCCTCCGAGCGTGGCCGGATTCTAAGGAAGATGATTTGGTTGATTTCCTCACCTTGCAACCTGGCTGGGCTGATCGGGATATCTGTTGTCGGCGCCGTCCTGCCCAGCGCCACCTGTCTCGCCGCCGATCAGACCGACGTCGTGATCACGATGGATGAACGCGAGATTCGCACCGCCGGCATCGGGACATCAACGGTCGAGCCGGAGCGCGGCGAGACCGAGTTGTCGCTGCCCGGCACGGTAGCAATCCCCCCCTCCCAGCTCCGCGTGGTCGCCGCGCCGGCAAACGGCCTGGTCGAGGCGGTGCTGGTCGCCACCGACGAAAACGTGACGGCCGGTCAGCCGATCGCACGCTTGCGCTCGCCCGATCTCGTCGAGGCACAGCGGCAATATCTGGCCGCGATCGCCGACGAGGCGCTGTCCGCGGACCGCCTGCGCCGCGTCCGCTTTCTATGGGAGAGCCGGGTGACGCCGGAGCGCGAATTGCGCGTGGTCGAGACGGAAGCCGTCAACGCCAAGTCGCGTCTCGACGAACGGGCCCAGATCCTCAGCCTGATGGAAATGTCCGAGGCCGATATCGAGACGCTGCGCAACTCGCGGCGGATCCTCAGCTCGGTCACGGTGCACGCACCGATCTCGGGCACCGTGGTGCGACGCGACGCCAGCCCCGGTCAGCGTGTAGAAGCTGCGGCGCCCGTTGTTTCTCTTGCCGCGCTCGAGCCGCTTTGGGTCAACATCCAGGTGCCGGCCGCGCGCCTGCCGGCGATTACCGCCGGACAGGCCGTTGTGATGCCGGCTTACGGCGTGCAGGGACGCATCGTCCGGATCGGCAGCACCGTCGAGGCCTCGACGCAGTCAGCCGTCGCGGTCGCCGAAATCGGCTCGGCCAACGGCACGGTCCGCCCAGGGCTCGCCGTTCTGGTCACGATCCGCATCAGCCAGAACGGCGAATCGCAATGGTCCCTACCGGCGACATCCGTCGTGCGTCACCGCGACCGCGCCTGGGTATTCGTGAAAGATCCCCGGGGTTTTCTGGCGCGGCCTGTCCAGGTCATTTCGGAAACCGCGCGCAGCGCCTCAGTTCGCGGTTCTCTTACCAAGGGTGACGAAGTGGCCGATCGCGGCGTCATCGCGCTGCTCTCCGAACTCGCGGCCGCGGACAAGGACTAAGCCATGCTTTCCGGACTTGTTGACCTCGCACTGAAGCAGCGTCTCATCGTTTTCATCGGCGCTGTCGCACTGGCCGTCTGGGGGACGATGGCCTACCAGAAGCTTCCGATCGACGCCTTTCCGGATGTCGCGCCGATCCAGGTACTGGTCTCGATGCAGGCGCCCGGCCTCGCTCCCGAGGAGCTCGAGAGCCGGGTCACGACACCGATCGAGCTGGCCGCGCGCGGCATCCCCAACCTCGTGCGCATGCGATCGACGACACGATACGCGGTTGCGCTGCTGACCTTCGAGTTTGCAGACGGAACCGATATCTTCTGGGCCCGCGCGCAGGTCAATGAGCGCCTGCAGGAGGTCCGCGACCAGCTTCCCGCCGGCAGCGATGGCGGCCTTGCCCCGATCGTGACCCCTCTCGCCGAGATGGTGATGTTCACCATCGAGTCGGCGACCATGTCGACGCAGGAGAAGCGGTCGCTGCTCGACTGGACGATCCGACCGGCGCTGCGCAGCCTGCCCGGTGTCGCCGACGTCAATGTGCTGGGGGGCCATGTACGTACCTTCGAAGTAATTCCGTCGGCCTCCGCGATGGCGGCACGCGGAATCACCACGCAGATGCTGGAGAAGGCTGTCGAGGTCAACAACCGCAATGACGGGGCCGGACGCATCAGGAACGGCGAAGAAGCATTGCTGGTGCGGTCGGAAGGCCGCATCCAGACCCTTGACGATATCCGCAATACGGTGGTCGCGACGCGCAACGGGGTGATCGTGCGGGTCAGCGACATTGCCGACGTGCGTTTCGGCTCGCTCGCCCGCAACGGCGTGGTAACGGCGGACGCAGCCGGCGAGGCCGTGTGGGGCATGGTGCTCGGCCTGCGTGGCGCCAATGCGCGCAGCGTGGTGGACGGCGTGAAGGCGCGCTTCGCTTCACTCGCGCCGCAACTGCCCGAGGGCGCCCGCATCGTGATTTTCTACGACCGCAGCGAACTGATCGGCAAGGCCGTCTGGACGGTGCAAAAGGTGCTGCTCGAGGCCATCCTGTTCGTCGTCATACTGCTGCTGCTGTTTCTGGGAAATCTGCGCTCGGCGCTGGTTGTCTCGCTGATCCTGCCGCTCGCGGTGTTGACGACCTTCGGTGTGATGCGGCTGTTGGGCTGGTCGGCCAACATCATGTCGCTCGGCGGGCTGGCGATCGCCATCGGCTTGCTGGTCGACTGCGCCGTAGTCGTGGTCGAAAACGTCGAGCACCGCCTTTCCACCGTCGAGAAGCCCAATCTCGCCACGCGTGTGCGCCTCACCCTGGAGGCGACGCGTGAGGTCGCCGTGCCGCTGGTGTCGGGCGTCGCCATCATTATCCTGGTGTTCATGCCGCTACTCGCCTTGCAGGGCCTCGAGGGCCGCCTGTTCAGCCCGGTCGCGCTCACCATCGTAGTGGCGCTGATCGCCGCGCTGCTGCTCTCGTTAACCGTCGTTCCCGTGCTCTCCGCCCATCTGCTTCGCACCGGCGCGCATGCCGAGCCGTGGCTGGTGCGCAAGCTGCACGCCGGCTACGATCCGCTGCTTGCCTATGTGATGCGGCGGCCCATCGGCGTGTTCGTGGCAGTCGCGATCGGCATTGCGGCGGTTGCCGTCGTATTCCCGCGCATCGGCAGCACCTTCATGCCCGTCATGGATGAGGGCACGCCCGTCATCACCATCCGCAAGTTTCCAACCATCTCGGTCGACGAAGCAGCGCAGACCGATCTACGTATTCAGCAAGCCCTCAAGGCGGAGATTCCCGAGATTCGGCGGGTCATCGCCCGGGCCGGCGCCGACGAACTCGGCATCGATCCGGTCGGCCTCAACGAGACCGATATGTTCATGACGCTGGCTCCGCGCGGCGAGTGGCGCGGCGGCGACATGCGCTGGTTCCTCGGCGAACTGCGCCGCGTACTCGACGGCATTCCGGGCATCAGCTATGCGCTGACCCAACCGATCGACATGCGGGTTCAGGAAATGATCATCGGCGCGCGTGGCGACGTCGTCGTCAAGGTGTTCGGTGACGACATCGCTGACCTGAACCGGGTCGCCCGCGACGTCGCTTCCGCGATTCGCTCCGTCCCGGGCGCGATCGACGTTTTCGCGCTTCGCAACGCCGGGATGCGCTACTTCACGGTGGCGGTTGACCGCGCCAAGGCGGGCCGCTTCGGGCTGAACGCCGAGGAGGTACAGGAGGCGCTGAGAGTATGGGTTGACGGCCGCGGGCTCGGCATCGTGCTGGAAGGCCAGGTGCGAACGCCTCTGGTGGTCCGCGGCGAGGAACGTCAGCGCGCCTCCGCGGCCGATCTGGGACGGGTGCCGATCGTGCTGCCTGGCGGCGGCACGGTCGAGCTGGCCCAGGTCGCCAATATCCGGATCGAGGACGGACCGATCCAGGTGATCCGCGAGGACGGTCAGCGCTTCGCAACCGTCCTGGCCAATGTGCGCGGGCGCGATCTGGTCGGCTTCGTCGACGACGCCAAGGCGGCGTCGGCGCAGGTCGCACTGCCCAAGGGCTATTCGCTTGTTTGGGGCGGTCAGTTCGAAAACCAGCAGCGGGCCGCGGCGCGCCTTTCAATCGTCGTGCCGATTGCACTCGGAGCCATATTCCTGCTTCTCTATATAACGTTCGGTTCACTGCGCCAGGCTGCGCTCGTCTTCTGCAATGTTCCGTTCGCCTCCATCGGCGGCGTCATCGCTCTGTGGGCGTCCGGGGAGTTCCTTTCGGTGCCCGCCTCGGTAGGCTTTATCGCCTTGATGGGCATCGCGGTGCTCAACGGGGTGGTGATGATATCGTACATCAATGAAGTGTGCGCGCGCGGTCTGTTGCCGTTTCGCGAGGCGGTGATGGAGGGCGCGAGACGACGGCTACGACCCGTTACACTTACCGCGGCGATCGCAGCGCTCGGCCTTGTGCCGTTCCTGTTCGCCGACGGACCGGGCGCCGAGATTCAGCGACCGCTCGCCATCGTGGTGATCGGTGGTCTGATCACCGCGACGGCGCTGACCCTGCTGCTTATTCCAATTCTCTACGACAGGCTGGCTCTGCCGCGGGCAGAGCGACGGCTGCTGGCCGAACAATGCGACGAAAATGGCCGACCGCCGGAGGCCGCCCCCATCACACGCCGGTCGGAGTCGCAGCGTTCTGAAGCGACACTCCGGGCCGAGCCTGACAGGCCGCCCGCGGGAAAACCGGTCGCAATCCAGCAGGCTGGCCAGCATTGATGTTCAGCCGTTTTTCGGGTCTTGGGTTCTGCGCCGCGCGGCCTGCCAGGATTATTGCGGCGCGGTGCTATGGCCTGCCGAAACCGGCGGTTTCGGAGGCACCGGCGGGTGTCAGATTCGCGCCTCGTAACGCCTTACGGGGATGGGCGCCTGTGAAACCGTGCTAGTAAGATGGTGCGGTCCAAAATCAGGCAGGCGCCAGGCATTCCAGGTTGCACAGTGAGCACCCCCTTACCCCCATTCGACTTCGATCTGTTGCGAACGTTCGTTGCCGTCGTTGACAACGCCAGCTTCACGCGGGCCGCGGAACGGGTCGGGCGAACCCAATCCACGGTAAGTCTGCAGATCAAGAAGCTGGAAGAGAGCCTCGGACGCCGCGTATTCGAACGGGATGGTCGCGATTTTCTGTTGACCCCAGACGGAGAGATACTGCTCAATTATGCGAGGCAGCTGCTGCATCTCGCCGATGAGGCCCGCTCGCGCATCCAGGAGCCTGACATCGAAGGCAGTGTTCGCCTCGGAACGCCCGAGGACTTTGCCACCGTCTATCTTCCCAATGTGCTGGCGCAGTTTGCGCGCGCGCACCCGCGCGTTGCGCTTGAAGTTGACTGTACGTTCAGCTTCAGTTTGATCGAAGGATTTTCCAGGGGTGAGTATGACCTGATCATGGTCAAGCGCGAGCCCCAGGGGCCGGCGGGTGGGATAGCTGTTTGGCGTGATGTCCTGGTCTGGGTAACCGGCCCAAAACTCGTGCTGGATGCAGATAAACCCCTTCCGCTGGTGCTGGCGCCCGCGCCCGATGTCTATCGCAAGCGGGCGCTTGCCGGTCTGGATGCCCACAAGCGGGCATGGCGGATTGCTTACACCAGCGCAAGCAGCGAGGGTCTGCAGGCCGCTGTACGCGCGGGCCTGGGCGTGACGGTGATGTCCAAGGATATGGTGCCGGAGGGACTGCTGCTGCTGGGAGCCGAACATGACATGCCCCAGCTGCCCGATGCCGAAATAGCATTGTACCACGCTCCCGGAGCATTGTCCCCGGCCGCCCAACTGCTGTCCCAGCACATCATTCATTCGCTGGAATCAAAGCGGCCCAAACGCGATCATGATTTCATCCCTAGCCAGGAAGGGTAATCGTTTCGTGGGCAGCGATGCCCCCGGAATTGCCCCGCCTATTGATTGGCGCAGGCGCGCGAATAGGCCGCGCGCTCGTTGGGACCGAGTCCCGCGGCGGCACCGTCCTGGAGGCATTTGCCGATGCGGTCGCCGAACGAGCCGCGCTGCAGCCCCTGGACCTGCGGCACGGGCAGCGGGGCGTCCATTTGCGGGATCGCCGGCACTTCGATTTTCGGCGGCGGCGGCGGTGCAGGCGGCGGCGGGTTGAACTGCGAGCCGCCCGGCAGAACGAATTGCGCCGAAGCGGGCGTCACCGCCATCAGCGCCCATACGACCGCGCCCATCAGGATCGACGATTTCTTCATCGATCCTATGTCGTGATCCGCCGCAGCGCCCGCAAGAAAGCCGCAGGCTAAATTATTCTTCAGGTGCGTTCTCGATCGGATCGAAGCGGTCGGCCTCGAGGCCCAGCAGGTTCCACGATTGCAGCATATGCGGCGGCAGCGGCGCGGTGACATCGATGGTCCCGCCGCGCGGATGCGGAATGGCGATCCGGCGCGCCAGCAGATGCAGCCGCTTTTGCAGTCCGCCTGGCAGTTCCCAGTTTTCCTTGTTGAAATATTTGGGGTCGCCGATGATGGCGTGGCCGATATGCGCCATGTGCGCGCGCAACTGATGCGTCCGCCCGGTGACCGGCTTCAGCGACACCCAGGCAAGTTTTGTCGCGGAGGTTTCGACCACCGCGTAATAGGTCACGGCATGGCTGGCGCCCTCGTCCCCATGTTTGGCGATCACCATGATGGTGTCGTCCTCGCTCTCTTCCTTGGCGAGGTAGGTCGAGATGCGGCCCTGCTTCGGCTTCGGCACCCCCGCCACCAGCGCCCAGTAGACTTTTCGCGCGGAGCGATGGCGGAACGAGCCGGTCAGCGCCGTCGCGGCAAAGCGCGTCTTGGCGATCAGCAGGCAGCCCGCAGTTTCCTTGTCGAGCCGGTGCACCAGCCGCGGCTTCTGCCCCTTGGCGTCGCGCATCACTTCCAGCATGTCGTCGACATTTCGTGTGATGCCGGACCCGCCCTGTACCGCCAGCCCCGCGGGCTTGTTCAGCACCATGACGTCGGCGTCCTCGAACAGGATCATGTCCTTCAGCGCCTGCAATGTCTTGGTCGCGGCTTCCGAAAGACTGCCGACGACCTTGGCCGCATCGAGCTTGAGCGGCGGAATCCGGATGCTCTGCCCCTCCTCGATGCGGTCCTTGCTGTCGGCGCGCTTGCCGTTGACGCGCAACTCGCCTTTGCGGACGATGCGCTGGATGTGGGAGAACGACAGGCCGGGAAACCGCGCTTCCAGAAAGCGATCGACCCGCATGTTGTTCTCGTCCGCCGTCACCACCACGGTCTGCACCTTGGTCGGCAACGGCGCCGGCTCGGGCACGACCTTCTCCGGCTCGGGAATGAACGGCGCCGGTCTTGGCGCCGGTCTTGGCCCACGCGGCGCCGATGCGGCAGAACGCGCCGACGGCTTGCCGCCCGGACGCGCCGGCGGCCGCTCGGACTGCGAGCCACGATACGGACGCGCGCCCTTCGGGCGATCGCCCGCCGGACGAAGGGGTCTCTTGACGCGACGGCTCATGATTCAGCGGCTCCAGATTAGGCCGTTGGGTAGCCTAAAAGCAGCGAACCGTCACGGCGAAATCGGTACAAAATGGGTATCGGATCGGCCATGCTGGGCCAAACAAAGCCATACTAGGAAGCAACCGTGATGCTGCTATGGAAACCAGCCCTGGTTATGGTCGCAGCCCTGTTCGCGGGCGCGGCTTGGGCGCAGCAAAGCCCGATGCCGCCGGAAATTGCCGCCAGGCTGCAGGAGATGGGCCGCGTCATCGACCCGCCCAGGACCGTGGCGCTCTACGCGCCGATGCAGCAAAAGGAGCCTTATCCGGGCGTCAGGATCGAGCGCGACGTCAAATACGGCGCCGCCGGGCGCAACCTGCTCGATATTTTCGTGCCGGATACCGCCGCATCGCCCCGGCCGGTGCTGATGTTCGTCCATGGCGGCGCGTATGTCGGCGGCAACAAGCGAACGACGCCGACCAGCCCGTTCTACGACAACATCATGCTGTGGGCGGCGAAGAACGGCTTTATCGGCGTCAATGTCACCTATCGCCTCGCGCCGCAGGCGCCCTGGCCGGCGGGCGCCCAGGATCTCGCCACCGCGGTTCGATGGATCTCGGACAGGATCGGCGAACGCGGCGGCGATCCCGCACGTATCTATCTGATGGGGCACTCCGCCGGCGCGGTTCACGTCTCGAGCTATGTTGCGCATCCCGAATTTCACGGGGTGAAGGGCGGCGGCCTCGCCGGCGCGATCATGGTCTCCGGCATCTTCGACATGACCGCGATGCCGCTTTCCGAGACCCAGCGGGCCTATTTCGGCAGCGACCCCGCGCGCTACGCCGAACGCTCCTCGCTGGCGGGGCTGGCGAAGACCCCTATCCCGTTGATGCTGGCTGCTGCCGAACTGGACCCGGAGGGATTCGTGCTGCAATTCGATCTGGCGAAGCAGGCGACGTGCAGGCGCCCGGTCGGGTGTGCCCGCGCGGTGCTGCTGGCGCAGCACAGTCACATGTCGGAGGTGTATTCGATCAATACCGCGGATACGCGCCTGACCGATCAGATTCTGGATTTCGTCAAGACGGGAAGGTAGCCGCTCACTTGCATTGCGCGCTGCTGCGCACCGCCGTCAGATCGGAATTTGAGTTGCCGGATGGACGTTGCTTGACGGCTTCGTCCGCCGCGGCACAGGCCGCCGCGGCGTCGCCGTTCTGCAGCCGGGCCCAGGCAAGATTGGTCCAGGCGTCGCGAAGATCGGGAGCATCCTTGACAGCCTGCTCCAGCACCGGCTGCGCATCGCGCGGCCGCTTCGCGATCAGAAGCATCTTGCCATAATCCGCGTTGAGCGACTTCAACGGATTGGGCTGCCTGCGCGCAATCCTGAACATTTCGTCGGCGAACTCGCTGTCGCGGAAGCGCATTTGAGCGATCACCGCAAAACCGTGATAAACGCCGCTCTGTTCAGGCCCCAGCAGAAAAGCCTGGTTGAAGCGCTGGGCGGCTTCGCCCGGGTTACCCTTGGTGACCGCCCTCCAGCCGCGCTTGGTCGTTTCCTCAAAAGCCTTTTCCCGCGTTCCCACCGCGTCGATCATCGCCTTGACGAATTTTTCGTCCGCGGCCCGCTGCGCAGAATCCTTCGCGACAAATCCGAAGAACGGCTGCTCGTTGGTCGGCCCGGCATAGGTTTTCTTCGTTACCTGTACGCCCGGCGTAACCTCGACGGTTTCGGCCGCCGCTGCGCCAGCCAAAAACAGCAAGACGCAACCGGCAAGCAACCCGACCAGCGAACGCAACCCTTCGCAAGGCAAGCCTGTCGGGTGATCGCCTGACCGGCGATGCCTTGGCAGCAGTCTGTTCGCGCGGAGTTTCATGATTGTTTCAATTCCTGACCAAGCCGTTGGGTAGCGCAAAAGCCGCGCATGGTCACGGTGAAATCGGCATGAATTCAGGCCCCGCAACCCATCCTCAAAGAGGGAATTGGAACCATCTGCCGCAGGTCCGCCCCGGTCAAAAAGCTGCTATATTTGACGACATGAAAGTCGAAGACATCGCCGAAGCTGTTGCCAGGCTGCCGCCGGATGAACTCACGCGCTTCCGCCGCTGGTTCAGCGCATTCGAAGCGGGCCGCCCCGACCATACCGACGAACTCAACTCCGCTGCGACGAAGCTCGGCCGTTTCGCCGGCCGCGCCCTTGCGGAACTGAAGAAGCGCACGAAGGAACGTGACCCCTAGCTCCCGCCCCGCTCCTTCCGCAATTTCGCCCAGTAGTCCAGCCGCTTCCTGATCTCGCGCTCGAACCCGCGATCCGGCGGATCGTAGAAAGTCTGGTGGCCCAGCGCGTCCGGGAAATACTCCTGACCGGAGAACGCCTCCGGCGTATCGTGGTCGTATTGATAGCCGCCGCCATAGCCTTCCGACTTCATCAGCCTGGTCGGCGAATTCAGAATGTGCTTTGGCGGCAGCAGCGAGCCACCCTCTTTCGCCACCCGCATCGCAGCGCCAAAGGCCTTGTAGGCGGCGTTGGATTTCGGCGCGGTGGCGAGATAGATCACGGCCTGCGCGATCGCGAGCTCGCCTTCGGGAGATCCCAGGAAGTCATAGGCGTCCTTGGCGGCGTTGCAGACCGCCAGCGCCTGCGGATCGGCCAGCCCGATGTCCTCGACCGCCATGCGGACGACGCGGCGGGCCAAAAACAGCGGGTCTTCGCCGGCATCCATCATGCGGCAGAGGTAGTAAAGTGCGGCATCCGGATCGGAACCGCGCACCGATTTATGCAGCGCCGAGATCAGGTTGTAGTGGCCGTCGGCCGACTTGTCGTAGATCGGGGCACGGCGCTGCAGGATCTCCTGCAACTGCTCGGCATTGAAGGTCTCGTTCTCGCGCGCGGCGCGCCAGACCTCCTCGGCAAGCGTTAGCGCGGCGCGGCCATCGCCGTCGGCCATTCGCACCAGCACGGCGCGCGCCTCCGCATCGAGCGGCAGCTTCCTGCCCTCTATTTTCTCGGCATGCGCGAATAGTTTCTCGATCGCCGCGGCATCCAGCGACTGGAACACCAGCACCCGCGCGCGCGACAGCAGCGCGGCGTTGAGTTCGAACGAGGGATTTTCGGTGGTGGCGCCGACCAGCACCACGGTGCCGTCTTCCATCACGGGCAGAAACGAATCCTGCTGCGCGCGGTTGAACCTGTGCACCTCGTCGACGAACAGCAGCGTGCCCTTGCCCATCTCGCGCCGGGCGCGGGCGGCATCGAATACCTTTTTCAGATCCGCGACGCCGGAAAACACCGCGGAAATCTGCTCGAAATGCAGTTCGGTGGCATCCGCCAGCAGCCGCGCCACGGTGGTCTTGCCGGTGCCGGGCGGTCCCCAGAACACCAGCGAGCCCAGCGTCCGCGTCGCCAGCATCCGCGTCAGCGCGCCGTCGGGCCCGAGGATATGATCCTGTCCGACCACATCCGAGAGCACGGCCGGGCGCAACCGGTCCGGCAGCGGACGCGGCGCGTCCTGCTCCATGCCTGCGGCCGCGAACAGGTTGGTACTTTCGCGTGGGCGCTTCGGGCTCATCCGCCGAGCGTGACGTTGATCTGCTGGCCGCCCCGCACCACGATGATGCGCCAGAGCCGCGCGCTCTCGCGCGT
>NZ_JAUYQU010000221.1 GCF_030697065.1 Bradyrhizobium sp. | reverse complement strand
CTTCTTGGACAGGTCGCCGCCGGCGATCGCTGTTGCAACTTCGGCGATGTTGCGGACCTGCGCGGTCAGGTTGGAGGCCATGAAATTGACGTTGTCGGTGAGGTCCTTCCAGGTGCCGGCTACTTCGGGCACCTCGGCCTGCCCGCCGAGCTTGCCCTCGGTGCCCACCTCGCGGGCCACGCGCGTCACTTCGGAAGCGAAGGCGTTGAGCTGGTCCACCATGGTGTTGACGGTGTTCTTCAGCTCAAGGATTTCGCCCTTGACGTCCACCGTGATCTTTTTGGAAAGATCGCCTTTCGCCACCGCCGTGGTCACTTCGGCGATGTTGCGGACCTGGCCGGTGAGGTTGCCGGCCATTGAGTTGACGTTGTCGGTGAGGTCCTTCCAGGTGCCGGCGACGCCGGGCACGTTGGCCTGGCCCCCGAGCCGGCCTTCGGTGCCGACCTCGCGCGCCACGCGCGTCACCTCGCCGGCGAAGCGGTTCAGCTGATCGACCATCGTGTTGAGGGTTTCCTTCAGCTGCAGAATTTCGCCGCGGACGTCGACGGTGATCTTGCGGGAGAGGTCGCCGCCGGCGATCGCGGTCGCTACCTCGGCGATGTTGCGGACCTGCGCCGTCAGATTGCCCGCCATCGAGTTGACGCTGTCGGTGAGGTCCTTCCAGGTGCCGGCGACGCCGGGCACCTCGGCCTGTCCGCCGAGCTTGCCGTCGGTGCCGACCTCGCGCGCGACGCGGGTGACTTCGCCGGCAAACGCGTTGAGCTGGTCGACCATGGTATTGAGCGTTTCCTTCAGTTGCAGGATTTCACCCGACACGTTCACCGTGATCTTCTTGGAGAGGTCGCCCTTGGCCACCGCGGTCGCGACTTCGGCGATGTTGCGAACCTGGCCGGTCAGGTTGCTGGCCATCGAGTTGACGCTGTCGGTGAGGTCCTTCCAGGTGCCGGCGACGCCGCGCACCAGCGCCTGGCCGCCGAGCTTGCCTTCGGTGCCGACTTCGCGGGCCACGCGCGTCACTTCGCCGGCAAAGGCGTTGAGCTGATCGACCATGGTGTTGACGGTGTCTTTCAGCTCCAGGATCTCGCCGCGGACGTCCACCGTGATCTTCTTCGAAAGGTCGCCGTTCGCGACTGCCGTGGTCACCTCGGCGATGTTGCGGACCTGCGCCGTCAGGTTGCTCGCCATCGAATTGACGCTCTCGGTCAGATCCTTCCAGGTGCCGGCGACGCCGAGCACGTTGGCCTGACCGCCGAGCCGGCCGTCGGTTCCGACCTCGCGCGCCACGCGCGTCACCTCGCCGGCGAAGGCGTTGAGCTGGTCGACCATGGTGTTGAGCGTTTCCTTGAGCTGAAGGATTTCACCCGACACGTTCACGGTGATCTTCTTGGATAGGTCGCCGCCGGCGATCGCGGTGGCGACGTCGGCGATGTTGCGGACTTGTGCCGTCAGATTCGAGGCCATGAAGTTGACGTTGTCGGTGAGATCCTTCCAGGTCCCGGCGACACCAGGCACCTGCGCCTGGCCGCCGAGCTTGCCCTCGGTGCCGACCTCGCGGGCGACGCGGGTGACTTCCGAGGCGAATGAATTGAGCTGATCGACCATCGTGTTGATGGTGTCCTTCAGTTCCAGGATCTCGCCGCGGACGTCGACCGTGATCTTACGCGACAGGTCGCCGCGCGCCACGGCGGTAGTGACGTTGGCGATGTTGCGGACCTGCGCGGTGAGATTGCCGCACATCGCGTTGACGGAGTCGGTGAGGTCCTTCCAGGTGCCGGCGACGCCGGGCACGATCGCCTGGCCGCCCAGCTTACCGTCGGTGCCGACTTCGCGCGCCACGCGCGTCACCTCCGAGGCGAACGAGCGCAGCTGGTCCACCATGGTGTTGATGGCTTCCTTCAACTGCAGGATTTCGCCGCGGACGTCGACGGTGATCTTCTTCGACAGGTCGCCGTTGGCGACCGCGATGGTAACCTCGGCGATGTTGCGGACCTGGCCGGTCAGATTGTTGGCCATCGAGTTGACGCTCTCGGTCAGGTCTTTCCAGACGCCGGTGACTTCGGGCACCTGAGCCTGACCGCCGAGCTTGCCCTCGGTGCCAACCTCGCGCGCAACGCGCGTCACTTCGGATGTGAATACGCTGAGCTGCTTGATCATTGTGTTGACGATGTTGGCCGACTGCAGGAATTCGCCGCCCAGCGGCCGGCCGTCGACATCGAGCTGGACGGTCTGCAGCAGGTCGCCCTGGGCGACCGCGGCGACCGCGCGGGTGACTTCGCGGGTCGGCCACAACAGGTCGTCGATCAGGGTGTTGACCGAACCCTCCATCTCGGCCCACGAGCCGCTGGAGAGGTCGAACTTGATCCGCTGCCGGGTCTTTCCCTCGCGGCCGACGACCTGGCCGACCCGTTCCAGCTGCTGCGCCATCCGCTGGTTGGCGGCCACGATGTCGTTGAAGGTGTCGGCGATCTTGCCCTCAAGGCCGAGATGGTCGCCCGTCATTCGTACCGAGAAATCGCCTGAACGCATCGCCTGTAGCGCGTGCAGCAACTCCTGCATCGGATCCGGTTTGCCGTTGGCCCCTGGTTTGCGCTTGGCACCGCGGCGAAGCGCTGGTGATGCTCCAGGGGAAAGATCACTCATGATGTCTCCTCAAGCCGAACGCGCGAATCCGATCGCGCCGTTAGGAAATGCCCCCGTACGAGATCAAGCTGGAACAGCAGGTGACGCAGCAAAATCAATGACATGGAACCGGCCCGAAACGGATAAGGTCGCGCGCGGGTTTTGGTTCCATCGCCAGCTTGAAAAAATGTGAGGGCGCTCCGGAACGTTTTCACCTTTCGTTCTCTGCGGATGAACTTCCCTGGAATTAAAAACGCCCCGGCGAACCGGGGCGTCTTGACCTTTTGAAGGCGCGACCGGGTTCTTACGAACCCTTGGGATTGATCTCGGTGTAGTTGCCCTTGGCGTCCCACTTGTAGACGACGTAGTCGATCGCCTTGATGTCGCCCTTGGCGTCGAAACCCATCTTGCCGAGCACGGTGTCCCATTCGCCGGCCTTGATCGCCTCCATCACCTTTTTCGGTTCGGTCGAGCCGACCTTGGCCACCGCCTTCGCCCACACCTGCATCGCGGCGTAGGTATAGAGCGTGTAGCCTTCGGGATCGATGTTCTTGGCCTTGAACTTCTCGACGATGGCTTTCGCGGTCGGCTTGTTGCGCGGGTCGGGACCGAAGGTGAACAGGGTGCCTTCGGCGGCCGGGCCGGTGATCGACGCGAATTCCTTGTCGTTGAGGGCGTCGCCCGCCATCAGCACGGTCTTGAGGCCCTGGTCGCGCATCTGGCGCAGGATCAGGCCCGACTCCTGATGATAGCCGCCGACAAAGACGAGATCGATATTGTCGCGCTTCAGGCGCGAAACGATCGAATTGAAGTCCTTGTCGCCCTTGTTGTAGGACTCGAACATCTTCTCGGTCATGCCGGCCTTGTTCAGCGCCTTCTTGGTCTCGTCGGCGAGACCCTTGCCGTAGGTGGTCTTGTCGTTGAGGATGGCGACGTTCTTGCCCTTGTAGTTCTTGACGATGAAGTTGGCGGCGACCAGGCCCTGCTGATCGTCACGGCCGCAGACCCGCGCCACGTTCCAGAGCTTGCGCTCGGTGAACAGCGGGTTGGTCGAGGCCGGGGTAATCTGCAGCACGTTGCCGTCGGCATAGGCTTCCGACGCCGGGATCGACGACGACGAGCAGAAGTGGCCGGCGACGAACGGGATTTTCGCGCTGGCGAATTTTTCCGCCACCGAGCGGGCCTGTTTGGGATCGCAGGCATCGTCACCGACCTGCAGCGCCAGCTTCTTGCCGAGCACGCCGCCGGCGGCGTTGATGTCGGCCACCGCCTGTTCGGCGCCGTTCTTCATCTGCCGGCCGAAGGCGGATTCGCCGCCCGTCATCGGGCCCGCCACTGCGATGCTGATGTCCTGCGCCAGCGCCGTCGTCGACAGCGCCAGGGATGCGCCCAATGCCAGGCCGATGAGTTTCGATGATTTCATGGGTGGTCCTCGCGGTGATCTCTAGGGGACTTGCCCGGCAGCCCGCCGGGTTCGAAAATCGCGGCCATTGTCCGCTGATTTTGCCGCGAAGTCATCGGCAATTTTCGGGCAAATCCACCGCTCAATCGCCGCATCTTGACGCAGCCTGTGCAGGGCATGCTAGTGCCGGCCGCCTTCCAGATAGGCGGCGCGGATTTCCGGGCGCTGCAGCAACTCGGCGCCGGTCCCCTCCAGCGTGATCAGGCCGTTGACCATGACATAGCCGCGGTGGGCCAGCCGCAGCGCGTGATTGGCGTTCTGCTCGACGATCAGCACGGTGAGGCCGTCCTGCCGGTTCAGGGTCCGGATGGCGTCGAAAATCTGCCGCGCGATCAGCGGCGCCAGCCCCAGCGAGGGCTCGTCGAGCATCAGCAGGCGAGGGCGGCTCATCAGGGCGCGGCCGATCGCCAGCATCTGCTGTTCGCCGCCGGACAGAGTACCGCCGCGCTGCGCCATGCGTTCCTTGAGCCGCGGAAAAAGCGCCGTCACCCGCTCCAGCCCGGCGGTGCGCTCGGCTTCGCTGCAGTCGGTGGCGTCGGCCCCCATCTGCAGGTTTTCCGCCACGCTCATGCGTGGAAAAATCCGGCGGCCCTCCGGCGACTGTGCGATTCGCATCCGCGCGATCTCGTGGGTCGGCACACCGGTGATATCGTTGCCGTCGAACAGGATCTGCCCGGAGCGGGCGCGCGGCCGGCCGAACACCGTCATCATCAGCGTCGACTTGCCGGCGCCGTTGGCGCCGATCAGGGCGACGATCTCGCCGGGATTGATGGCGAGGTCGACGCCCTTCAGCGCCTCGATCTTGCCGTAGGCGGCGCGCAGCGACCGGATCTCGAGCAGGGGAGACGTCATGGCGTGCTCCCATCTTTTGGAAGCGGCGCAGTGCCTTTTCTCCCTCCCCCTGAAAGGGGGAGGGTCGGGGAGGGGGTTCTCTCCGCTTGCGCAATTCCTTCCGAATGCCGAAGAAGATCGCTGAGGACGCCCTCCAGGTTCGACAGGACATCATTGTTCCAATAGCGAACGACCACGATGCCCTTTTCCGCAAGCCAGGCCGTGCGACGATCGTCGGCCTGCTTCACCTGTTCGGCGTGTTGCCCGCCGTCGACCTCGACCGCCAGGCGGAGGCTTGGGCAATAGAAGTCGACGGTAAATGGTCCAATCGGATGCTGCCGCCTGAAATGAAGAACGTTGAGCTGATCGCGGCGAAGCGCTCGCCACAGTCGGGCTTCAGCGTCTGTCATGTTGCTGCGGAGATTTCTCGCCCGTGCAGTGACAGCTTTCGTGCGGGAAAAGCGTGACCCCCTCCCGCCCGCTTCGCGGTCGACCTCCCCCTTGCAGGGGGAGGTGGGATGCCTATCGCACCATGCGGTCACGTTCCGCTCTCCATCACCGCGATCGCTTCTTCCTCGTCGGCGCCGAGATAGGCCGCGATCACCCTGGGATCATCGCGGATCTGCTGCGGGGTGCCTTCCGATATCTTGACGCCGTAATCCATCACCACCACGTGGTCGGAAATCTCCATCACCACCGACATGTCGTGCTCGATCAGCAGGATCGAGGTGCCGTGGTCGGCGCGGATCGTGAGCAGCAATTCGCTTAAGGAAGCGCTTTCCCGCGCGTTCAATCCGGCGGCCGGCTCGTCGAGGCAGAGCAGAGCGGGTTCGGTGCACATGGCCCGCGCGATTTCGAGCCGGCGCTGGTCGCCGTAAGGCAGATTGCCGGCGGCGTCATCGGCGCGCTCCAGCAGGCCGATGCGCTCGAGCCAGAGTTTCGACAGATCGATCGCGCGCTTTTCCGCGGCGTGCCAGGACGGCGCACCGATCAGTCCCAGAAAGGTCATGCCGGATGCCAGCATCAGCGCGTTGTGCTGGGCAACCATCAGGTTTTCCAGCGCGGTCATGCCGGGAAACAGCCGGATGTTCTGGAAGGTGCGCGCGACCTTCGCCTGCTTGGAAATCCGGAAATCGTTCAGGCGCTCGAGTTGAATTTGCCGGCCGTCGTCATGGGTGAGTTTCAGGCTGCCGCCGCTCGGCTTGTAGAAACCGGTGATGCAGTTGAACACCGTGGTCTTGCCGGCGCCGTTCGGCCCGATCAGCGCGGTGATCTTGCGCCGCTCGGCGCCGAAGCTGAGATCGTTGACGGCGACGATGCCGCCGAAGCGCATCGACAGATGATCGACGTTGAGGATGCAATCGGCGCTCATCCCTGACCCTCCTTGACGAGGTCGGACGAGATGGCCTGGTTGTGGTGCAGGAACACGGTCGGGGCGCGGTGGCCGATCAGCCCGCGCGGCCGCCAGATCATCAGGAGCACCATGGCGAGCCCGAACACCAGCATGCGAAACTGTTCGAGCCCGCGGAACAGCTCGAAACCGCCGATCATGAACAGTGCGGCGAGCGCGACGCCGAGCTGCGAGCCCATGCCGCCGAGCACGACGATCGCCAGCACCAGCGCCGATTCGTGGAAGGTGAAGGATTCCGGGCTGATGAAACCCTGCCGCGTGGCGAAGAAAGCGCCGGCGAGGCCGCCGAACATGGCGCCGGTCGCGAATGCCGTGAGCTTCGTCGTTGTGGTGTTGATGCCGAGCGCCCGGCAGGCGACCTCGTCCTCGCGCAGCGCTTCCCAGGCGCGGCCGATCGGCAGGCGGCGCAGCCGGATCGTCACCCAGTTCGTCAGCAGCGCCAGCGCCAGGATCAGATAGAACAGAAATACGATGCGGTGGGTGGTCGAGAACTCGATGCCGAGCTTGGCGGCCAGTCCGTCATCATCCGGCGTCAGGGGAATGCCGAAGAAGGACGGCCGGGGAATCCCGGTGACGCCGTTCGGGCCGCCGGTCAGGCTCTGCCAGTTGATGATGACGAGGCGGATGATTTCGCCGAACGCCAGCGTGACGATGGCGAGATAGTCGCCGCGCAGCCGCAGCACCGGAAATCCCAGCAACACGCCGCAGAACGCGGCGAGAATCCCGGCCAGCGGCAGGCAGATCCAGAACGAGAACCCGAAATTGGTCGCCAGCAACGCGTAGGAATAGGCGCCGACGGCATAGAACGCGACATAGCCGAGGTCGAGCAGGCCGGCGAGCCCGACCACGACGTTGAGCCCCCATCCGAGCATCACATAGGTCAGCACCAGGATGCCGAGATCGAGGATATAGCGCTCGTTGTAGAAGATCACCGGTACCAGAAAGGTGAATACCAGCAGCACCGGCACGACACCGCGCCGCACGACGGCGAGACCGCTCTGCACCGACGGCGGCACGATCCTGACGGTGCCGACCGGGCCCCACCACTGCCGCAGCAGTTCGACCACGATGCTGCCGCCGAACACGGTCGCGACCATGATGGCGAGATCGCCGAACCGGGTCCAGTAGGTGAGCTGGCCGTCCGGGCCTGCTTCGGTGCGGACGCCGACCATCAGGGAAAACAGCACCAGCGCCACCAGGGCGCTGATCAGGGCCTTCTTGAAGATGAAGGCTGCGCCGGGCGCGTAGCCTGCTGCCGGTGAAGCGGGGGCGGATGCGCTCACGCCGGGCATCAGACTTTTTCGACTTCGGGGCGGCCGAGCAGGCCGGTCGGCATGAAGATCAGCACGACGATCAGGATCGAGAACGCGGCGACGTCCTTGTATTCGACCGAGAAATACGCCGACCACATGGTCTCGATCAGGCCGATCAGCAGTCCGCCCAGCATCGCGCCGGGCAGCGAGCCGATGCCGCCGAGCACCGCCGCGGTGAAGGCCTTGATGCCCGCGACGAAGCCCATGAAGAAATCGACCTGGCCGTAATAGAGCAGGTACATCATGCCGGCGACGGCGGCCAGCGCCGCGCCGATGACGAACGTCATGGAGATGGTGCGATCGACGTCGACCCCGAGCAGCGAAGCCATGGTCTGGTCCTGTGAGCAGGCGCGCATGTCGCGGCCGAGCCGGGTCCGCGCCACCAGCCAGGTGAACAGCGCCAGCAGCACCACTGTGGTAAGCACGACCAGGATCTGCACGTTTGACAGCCGCACCACGAACCCGTCGGCCTCATAGAGGGTATATCCGCCTGTGATGATCGGCGGCACCGGCTTGACGCGGGCACCCTGCGCCACCTGCGAGAAGTTGGTCAGCACGAACGACATGCCGATCGCCGACAGCATCGGGGCGAGGCGGAACGAGTGCCGCAGCGGCCGGTAGGCGATGCGCTCCACGGTCCAGCCGTACAGCGCGGTGAGCGCCATCGCCACCAGCAGCACGACCAGCAGGATCAGGGGAATGACGGTGAGGCCGAACGAGACCAGGATCAGGAAGGCGATCAGGGCGGTGAAGCCGCCGATCATGAAAATATCGCCATGGGCGAAATTGATCATGCCGACGATGCCATAGACCATGGTGTAGCCGATGGCGATCAGGCCATAGATCGAGCCGAGCACGATGCCGTTGATGAGTTGCTGGGAGAAATAATCCATGCGCTGCCGTTTTGTGGATGACGCGGCGGTGGCCCCGGCAGCCGGTACGCCGTGTCGTGTCATTTTCTAACAGTGGCAAGGGGGGGCGGCAACAGCGCGGGGGGCGGCTGAACGGGCTTGTACATGGGTCATTTTGAAGCCGGGTTCCCGGCGGGGCTTCGCGCCTTTTGAGCGATCCCGGCCCCGCCGCCCCGGGGGCGGAAAGGTATACTGGTCCGCCAATCCGGCCATTAAGGTAAACAAATGGTTTAAATTGCCCGCCGCAGTTTAAGCAGGTTAGCTCGCCGCAAGCCGCCGCCCGGTCCCGGGCGCCGCGGAAAAGCGGGAAGCGGCATGTCGACAAACTGGCGGATCAGTTCATTCAATGGCGCGCTGCTGGCGGCCTATTTCATCCCGACCTGGACCATCGTCGCCTTCAAGATCATGGTTTCGCCGATCCACGGCCTCTACGAGCGGCCGAACATATCGGTGGCGCTGTTCATCAGCGATCATCTGCAACTGGCGGCGCTGAATACGGTTCGCTTCGCCTGGCTGCTGGCTCTGGGCAAGCTCACCGTCGTCGCCTTCTTCGCGTTGTTCGTGGTTCTGATCACCCGCGCCTCGATCCGCCGGAGCGGCGGCTGCGACGAGGCGCTCGGCATGGCGCTGGCGATCGGCAGCCTGATCAGTTTTGCCAGCATGGTGATGGCCTCGCAGGTCGGCGAGAGCGCGGCGCTTCGGCTGCATGCGACCGAGCTGCTACTGCTGCTCGGCACCGCCATCGTGCTGGTGGTCGAACGTCCGGCCCTGCCGCAGGCCGAGCGCAGCGCGTCGGCGCCGGACCTGTCGCTGCAGCATCCCCGCATTCTGGACAATGCCTGAGGCTGTCCGTCATTCCGGGATGGTGCGCCAGCACCAGACCCGGGATCTCGAGATTCCAGGTTCGATGCGGAGTTTATCATCGGGCCGGCCGAAGGCCGGACCCG
>NZ_JAUYQU010000199.1 GCF_030697065.1 Bradyrhizobium sp. | reverse complement strand
TACGGCAAGCTGTTCAAGGAAAAGACGGTCAACTGGATGTACCAGACCGAGCCCGAGCCCGGCCTGAACGGACGCCAGGTGTTTCAGCCGCGCGGAAAAGTGCTGGGCGGATCGAGCTCCATCAACGGCCTGCTCTATGTACGCGGCCAGCATGAGGACTATGATCGCTGGCGCCAGCACGGCAACACCGGCTGGGGTTTCGACGACGTGCTGCCGTATTTCAGCAAGGCCGAAGACCAACAGCGCGGCGCCGATGAGTATCACGGCGAGGGCGGTCCGTTGCCGGTGTCCGACATGCTGCATGCCGATCCGCTGTCAGGGGCCTTCATCAAGGCGGCGATCGAATCCGGCATCCCCGACAATCCCGACTTTAACGGCGCGACGCAGGAAGGCGCCGGCTGGTTTCAGACCACGACGCGGAACGGCCGGCGGGCCAGCACGGCGAGGTCGTATCTGCGCCCCGCCAGGGGACGCCGCAACCTGCACATCGAGACCGCCGCGCTGGCGCAGCGAATCCTGTTCGAGGGGCGGCGTGCCGCCGCGATCGAATACCGGCAGAACGGGGCGCTGCGCACGGTGCGGGCGCGCAGGGAAATCCTGATCTCGAGCGGCGCCTATAACTCGCCGCAACTGCTGCAGCTCTCCGGTGTCGGACCGGCCGATCTGCTGAAGAGCCACGGCATCGATGTCGTGCTCGACTCCCCCGGCGTCGGCAACGACCTGCAGGATCACATGCAGGTCCGGATCGTGATGCGTTGTTCGCAACCGATCACGCTCAACGATATCGTCAATCACCCGGGCCGCCGCATCATGGCCGGCGCGCGCTATGCGGCGTTCCGCAAGGGACCGCTGACCATCGCCGCAGGCACCTCGGGCGCATTCTTCAAGACCGATCCGCGGCTGGCCTCACCCGACGTCCAGATTCACTTTCTGCCGTTCTCGACCGACAAGATGGGCGAGAAGCTGCATCCCTATTCCGCCTTCAGCGCGTCGGTCTGCCAGGTGCGGCCGGAGAGCCGCGGTACGCTGCGCATCAAGAGCGCCGACCCGATGGCGGCGCCGGAGATCCGCATCAATTACCTCGCGACGGAAACCGATCGCGCCGTCAATGTGGAGGGCCTCAAGATCCTGCGCAGGATTTTGGCCGCGCCCGCGCTCAAGCCCTTCGTGGTCGAGGAGTCCGAACCGGGTGCCAAGGTCGTGAGCGATGAGGATTTGCTGGCATTCTGCCGGCAGCGCGGCAGTACCGTCTATCATCCGACCTCGACCTGCCGGATGGGCAACGATACGCTCGCGGTGGTTGATCAGCGGCTTCGCCTTCGCGGGATCGAAGGCCTTCGCGTGGTCGATGCCTCCGTCATGCCGGATCTGGTATCGGGCAATACCAACGCCCCGGTTATTATGATCGCCGAGAAGGCGTCCGACATGATCCTGCAGGATGCGCGCTAGCACGGAGGCACCGTGACGACCACGGCGATGTCGTTAGCAGCGAGACCTTGTCTGCGCAGTCCTCCGGCCTGGCGATAAGGTCGAGCGGTATCTCAAAAACGGAAATTCCAAACGGGCTGGGGTCGGAATTTCTGTTTCGAGGACCGGCTCATTTCCACCATTGATGAGGGTGCAATCTCATCGCGATTAGTCGACCCCAACTTTGAACGCGTGTCTGTGCAATTTTGCTCAGCTGGCAGTAGAATCCCCGGTGTCATGTGCCCCTTTGGGGGCATTTGGTTCCGTGGTCCCAAGACGCTTGAAGAGCCGGCGGCGGCCCCGTGCGGGCAATGGAACCTGGTCATCGCCTGTGCGTTCTATCGGCATGGAGGGTCCATCATGGCTGAGAAATTCAATCCCGCACCACCCGACAAACATGCGGATAATCCCCGCGAAGCTGCTGCGGCCGACCGTGAAATACACGGCAAGCTCGAGGCCGGGCTGGTCGGCAGTTTTCCGGCGTCGGATCCCGTCAGCGCGGCGCAACCAGCGCCATCGAAGCCCGACGGCGACCGCGAGAACGAATCGCTATGGGACAAGGTCAAGTCGGCATTCCGCTGATTAGCGCCACTGCAATTCTCCATCGGTCGGTTCACATGCAGGATGAATTCAATCACCCCGCCAATGACTCGCCGCGAAGCGGGAGTTCGAAGCAGGTGGCCCCGATGGTGGGGATCGTGGTCGTGGTTTGTATCGTGGCGCTTGCGTTCTGGTTCGGCATCAAGGCGTGAGACCGGGTGTCTCCTGTCGTGCTGAGCTTTCGGGAACAATACCACCCGACCGGACTTGCCGTCGCATAATCCACCCATTGAGGAGCATGCAATGATCAAGCGTTTTGCAATCGTATCTCTCGCTGCCGCCGGAATTTGTCTCGCGATCCCGGCCACGGCACAGGTTGGTGTCGGCGTCGGCCCGAATGGCGTCGGCGTGACCGTCGGATCCAGTCCCGATCGCGTTCGCGAGCGTGAGGTGATCCGTGAGCGCCATTATCGCGATCGAAACGAGACCGTGGTGATCAAGAAGAACCGCGGCGACCGCGGCTATGACCGGGACAGCAAGACGGTGATCATCGAGCGTGATTGATAGTATCGTCTGAATTGACAAATCGGCCTCCTTTCGGAGGCCGATTTTTTTTGGCTGTTGGTTTCCGTCGCTCCTGCCGCAACCCGGGCCCTAATAGTGTGGCGGCGGCTCGTCGGTTGCGCCCGGTGCGCTGGCCTCCGCCGCTTGCAGCCGTTCGTTCAGGCCCGCGACCTGCCGCGTCAGGGTGTCGATCTGCTGCCATTGCGCGGTGATGGTCTTGTTCAGCGCCTCGATGGTTTCGTCCTGGAACGACAGCCGGATTTCAAGCGCGTCGATGCGGTCGCTGAGAACCCGTGTCTCACTCACTTGAATGATCCTTGCGACGTTCCCGCAAGCCGTGCCCGAGCGCGACGCGGTCGTCAAAGACGAAACATTCGCCGCGCCAGCGGCTGTCCGCTTCCGGCACGCCTTCGAGGTATTTGAGGATGCGGCCCTTGAGGTGATAGACCTCGGCAAAGCCGCGCCCGAGCAGCCAGGCGCTGGCCTTTTCGCAACGGATGCCGCCGGTGCAGAACATCGCAATCTTTCGGTGTTTCGCCGGGTCGAGCCGGAGCGCGGCGAAATCCTTGAACTGGCCGAAATTCCCGATGCCAGGATCGACCGCGCCGGGGAAGGTCCCCATCGCCACCTCGAACGCGTTGCGGGTGTCGATGACGAGCGTGTCCGGGGCAGCGATCAGCGCGTTCCAGTCCTCGGGCTCGACATAAACCCCGACTTGCCGGGTCGGATCAGCGGCGGGATCGCCGAGGGTGACGATCTCCTTTTTCAGGCGAATCTTTAGCCGCCGGAACGGTATTTCCTCAGCGCTCGAGAATTTCAGTTCGAGATGGTCGAGCCGGCCGGCGAACAATGTGCCGGAGCGAAGTTCCCCGATCAGGCCGCCGATATCAGCTTCGGTGCCCGCGACCGAGCCGTTGATGCCCTCATGAGCCAGCAGCACGCTGCCTTTCAGGTCGAGACCCGCGCAAATCGCCCGCAACGGTTCGCGCAGTTCGCGGAAGTCCGGCAGGGCTGCAAACTGGTAGAAAGCGGCAACGGTAAAGGGCATGGCGGAGGTTTATCAGGCGGGTGGGGCAGGGGAAAGACCGGGGCGTCGCTGCGCCCCGCGTGCAATTGCCGGCCAGCCGGGACAACCGGGAGGGCCTCATGCATGCCAGAGCATTCCCAACGGTTCCCGAATATGCCAAGTAATCAGCGCCCGAAACAACGATAAAATCGCAAAAGTGAGCAATTTGGCATGAGGAATTTCCATCTCGGAGGCCGGTCCACGGTCCACGCCCAAAACGGAATGGTGGCGACGTCGCATCCGCTGGCAGCCCTGGCGGCGATCGAGGTGCTGCAAGCCGGCGGCACCGCCGCAGACGCCGCGGTGGCGGCCTGTGCGCTGCTCGGGGTGATCGAGCCGCAATCCACCGGGATCGGCGGCGACTGCTTCGCGCTGGTGCAGCCCAAGGGTGAAGGCAAGATCGTGGCCTATAACGGCTCGGGCCGTGCGCCGCAGGCGGCGACCGCGGAGTGGTATCTCGAGCGCAAGATCAATTCGATCCCGCTGACTTCGGCGCACGCCGTCTCCATTCCGGGCGCGGTCGACGCCTGGGCCACCATCCTGCGCGATCACGGCAAGCTCGGTTTCGACACCCTGCTGCAGCCGGCGATCAAGGCCGCAGAGGAAGGCTATGTCGTTGCCCCCCGCATCGCCTTCGACTGGAACAACCAGTTCGACAAGCTGAAGAAGGGCGTCAACACCGAGCGCTATCTGCTGCCGCATGGCAAGCCGGCGGTGGCCGGCGACGTCATCCACCAGCCCGAGCTCGGCAAGACGCTGCGCGCGATCGCCAAGGACGGCCGCGATGCGTTCTATAAGGGCGCCGTGGCCGACGACATGGTCGAAACGCTGCGCGGCATCGGCGGCCTGCACACGCTCGACGACTTCGCCGCGCACACCACCGAGACCACCTCGGCGATAGGCACCCTGTACAAGGGCCACGACGTCTGGCAGTGCCCGCCGAACGGCCCCGGCATCACCATGCTGGTGATGCTGAACATCCTGTCGCGGTTCGACCTGACCAAATTCCCGGCGATGAGCATCGAACGGTTTCATCTCGAAGCCGAGGCCGCGCGGATCGCCTATCTGATGCGTGAGCAGCACATCGGCGATCCCGCCCACGTCAATGTCGATGTGACGCGGATCCTGACCCCGGAATTCGCCGAGGAATACGGCAGCCAGATCCGGATGGATCGCATGCTCGATCTGCCGGTGGTGACGCCGCCGATGAACCCCTCGACGGTCTACATCACCGTGGTCGACAGGGATCGCAACGTCTGTTCGTTCATCAACTCGATCGCGCACTCGTTCGGCTCGGCGATCGTCTCCAACAACACCGGCATTCTGCTGCAGAATCGCGGCGGCGGCTTCCGCATCCAGCCTGGCCATCCCAACTGCATCGCGCCCGGCAAGCGGCCGCTGCACACCATCATTCCGAGCCTGGTCACCAGGAATGGCCGCGCCGTGATGCCGTTCGGCGTGATGGGCGGGCAGTATCAGCCGGTCGGCCAAACCCATGTGCTGACCAACATGCTCGACTATGGCTGCGACGTGCAGGAAGCCATCGATATGCCGCGCGGCCTGCATTACGAGGGCGTCTACCAGCTCGAGGACGGAATCCCCGCCGAGATCGTCGAGGGCCTGAAGAAGCTCGGCCACAAGACCACCAGCGTGGTCGGGCCGCTCGGCGGCGGCCAGGCGATCTGGATCGACTGGGCCAAGGGCACGCTGACCGGGGGTTCCGACCCGCGCAAGGACGGCTGCGCGCTCGGCTATTGAGGCTTTCAAGGACGCGGATGGCCGGGGATACCAAGGCGAAGACACGCTTCGCGTTTATGTCCGGCCATTGCGGAAGCGATGGTTCCCGTTTCGGTTCGGGATACTGATACAAGGAACAGCCTGAGCTTCGAGGCATTGTATCTCGCAGGAGATAGCGAATGCCCATTTTCCATTTCGATATTGCCGACGGCGTGCGGCTCGAGGATCCCGTCGGGCTCGATTGCGCCAATGAAAGCGATGCCAGGAAAACCGCCGATCTGATCGCACGTCAGATCGCGATTGATCTGGCCGACGGCGACCGTGACCGGTCCGTGGTGGTGATCGACGAAGAAGGTTCGGAAATCTACACGACGCCGGTCAAGACCTGATGTTGCGCGCCCGTACCGGCGCTTGATTCAGGCCAACATGGAACAAAAGTTCCTCTTTTCTGTTGGTCTGCACCCCGGTGCGGGCGAAACGCCTGTTCCGACATTCCCGGATGACATCCAGCCAGCCGCCAGTGTCCGAGGTGCCTCATTAGCGTTCTTGATACGGACGAAGCCGACCATGCCGACCTTCGGGGCGGTAACTCACCCTGGTTTGCTGCCGGCAAGCATCCTGTCCGTCTTGATGTCGGCCAGAATCTGAAATGCGATGCGCTCATCGTCGGCGGCGGCATTACCGGATCGCTGACCGCGGAACGCCTGACGCGCCAGGGGCTCGATGTCGTCATCGTCGATCGCGAATTTCCCGGGCGGGGCAGCACCGCCGCTTCCACTTCGATGCTGCTATGGGAAATCGACTGCTCGCTGACGCAACTCACCGAAGTCTACGGTTTTGAGCGGGCATCGCGAGCCTATCTGGCGAGCCTGCATGCCGTCGCCCGATTGAAGTCGCTGGTGATGCAGCTCGGCATCGCCAGCGAAATGCGGGACAGGAATTCGTTGCTGCTGGCGGCTGGCGACACCGGCAGGCAGCTCCACGAAGAGCATGATCTGCGAAAGCGGGCCGGATTGCCCGGCGATTTTCTCGATCATGCCACGCTGCTCGAAACGTTCAGCATTGCCCGCGCCGGAGCGATTGTATCGCCGGGATCGGCGGATGCCGACCCCATGCAACTAGCGCGTGGAACGCTCGCCGTCGCCATCGGCCGCGGCGCCCGGATATTCGAGGCCGAGGCCGTGCAGTTCGATGCCTCCGCACGCTCGGTCGGCGTGCTTCTGAAGAATGGCCGCGAGATCGAGGCGCGCTCGGTTGTCCTGGCGACGGGTTATGTGATGCCCGATATCGTGCGCTCCACGGTCCACGCGGCGTCGTCGAGCTGGGCCATCGCGACCACGCCACAGCCGGAGAACATCTGGAAAGACGGTGTGCTGATCTGGGAAGACAGCAAGGATTATCTCTATGCGCGTTCGACAGCCGCGGGACGCATCATCATTGGCGGCGAAGATAGCCGCGAGGTGGTGGAGCCCGACGCGCGCGATGCCCTGATTCCGGAAAAGTCGCGCCTGCTGACGCAGAAACTCGCCGCGCTGTGGCCGGCCGCCAGGCTCGACATCGAGTTCAGCTGGTCCGGCACGTTTGACACCACAAGCGACGGATTGCCGTTGATCGGTCCGGTGCCGGGCACCAAAGGCATCTATGCCGCCTATGGTTATGGCGGTAACGGAATCACCTTCAGTTTTCTCGCAGCTGAATTGATCGGCGACCTGATCGCGGGGTCGACCTCGCCGCTGTTGCGCGATTTCGCGCTGGATCGGGACGGCCCGCCGGCACGGTGAATCCACCGGAATCGGGAACCCTGGAAATCCTCGCGAGTTATCCACGCAGTCATACATCAGGAGGCTGACATGGGTTTCGGTAAAGGTGCGCTGCTCTGGTTGATCGGAATTCCGCTTCCGATCATTCTGCTTCTTGCATTGTTCATGAATCGTTAGAATGTCATCGGAGCTCGGCTGCGGCCAGCGGGCCCGCGGCCGAGCTTTTGCACGAGGTCCCGAAGCATGGCCTGTGTTCGGCTATGCTCTCACCGTGAACACTTGGCCTGCTGTCTCATGCCTGTTTCCGGTCAGTGAATTTCTCCGTCACATAAATCACGTTCGGAACTCCTCCTTGCTGCAAATGTTGTGCTGTCGAAACCGCCTGTCGCGGGTTCCAAGCTCTCATGGAGGATGACGTGGGCTTCTTTTCAAAAGACATCAAGACGATGGACGACCTGTTGCTTCACGGCCTGCAGGACATCTACTACGCCGAGCAGCAGATCACCAAGGCGCTGCCGAAGATGATCGATCAGGCAACCAATCGCGATCTCGCGCAGGGTCTGAAACTGCATCTGGAAGAAACCAGCAAGCAGATCGAGCGGCTGGACCAGGTGTTCAAGAAACTCGGCCATACACCTTCCGGCACCAATTGTCCGGCGATCGATGGATTGATCAAGGAATCCGACGCTACCGCCGGCGAGATCGAGGACAAGTCCGTGCTCGATGCCGCCATCGTTGCCAATGCGCAGGCGGTCGAACATTACGAAATCGCCCGTTACGGCACGCTGATCGCGTGGGCGGAAGAACTCGGGCATGACGATATCGTCCGGTTTCTGACGACCAACCTGAACGAGGAAAAGGCCGCGAACACCAAGCTCAACACCGTGGCGCTGCGCAAGGGCGTCAACCGCAAGGCGGCGAGCTGACCCACCCCACCCGCGGGGTCGCCACATCGAAGCGGCCCGACGCACCATGGCGTCGGGCGCGCGTATCGAGCTGAGCCGTGGAAAACTTCTGCGGAATCGCGTGCGCCTTAAACCGTTGGCCGGTGAGGCTGGGCGTGCCGTTGACGCATGCGATCATCCATCGGCACCGACTACCGGGATACTCATTCTTTCCTGGAACAAACGTTCCCGCTCCTCATTGTTGCGGCACTTGAAGCGAATTATCGCAGTTGGGAGCGCACGAAGATGATTGATACCGTTATTGTTCAACCGGGACCGGATACCGGTGAACCCTCTGTTGCCGGCGTGTCGTGGCCGGCCGTTGCCGCCGGCGCGGTGGTGAGCTGTGCATTGACGCTCGTTATGCTCGCCTTCGGCACCGGGCTCGGATTGTCGGTGGTGTCGCCCTGGGGCGGCTCCGGAGTCTCGGCGACCACCTTCAAAATCGGCACCGGCCTCTATCTCCTCGTCATCGCCATGATCGCCTCTTCGCTCGGCGGCTATATCGCCGGCCGGCTCCGGTCGCGATGGATTGGCGTGCACAGCGACGAGGTGTACTTCCGCGACACCGCGCACGGCTTCATCGCCTGGGCGTTCGCGTCCGTGCTTGGTGCGGTGCTGCTGGCGACCCCGGCGACAAGCCTGCTCGGCGGCGCGGTAACGGGTGCGTCGCAGGGTGCTGCGACGGCTGCGGCACAGTCGGGTCCGATGGATGGCTATGTCGATACGCTGTTCCGCGCCGATACGCCGGCTGCGCCGAACCCCGCCAACGCGCAGGATGCTCGTGGCGAAATGGTGCGGCTGTTCACCGGCAGCTTGCGCAACGGCGGCGATCTGAAGCCCGCCGACCGGCAGTATGTCGCCCGGCTGGTGGCCGCGCGGACCGGACTGAGTCAAGCCGACGCGGAAAAGCGCGTCAATGAAGTCGTGACCGAGGCCAAGACCGATATCGATGCTGCACGCAAGGCCGCCATGCAACTGGCGTTCTGGCTGACGGCCTCGCTGCTGCTCGGTGCGTTCTGTGCCAGCCTCGCCGCCACCGAAGGTGGAGGCCTCCGGGATGGCACCTGGGTCCGCAAGGCCCGCCGCTGATTCAACCAGGAAAGGAAAACACATGCCCATTCTTCTTTGGCTGCTCGGAATCCCGATTCCGCTGATCATTCTGATCCTGCTGCTTCGATAAGTCGTCGGATCCAGATGCGAGAATCCCCCGCGTTGGCGCGGGGGATTTTTTGCTCCCAGTTTTCTTCCTCCATCCAGAATGTAACCGGAAAATTTCATGGCCAAGACATCCAAGCGCGTAAACGGCAAGGCGGCGGCCGGAACGGCGACCATTCACGATCAGAAATTGCACCGCGGCGAGGGCGGTGAATTGCACCAGGTCGCGCAGGGCGATACGCCGGTGCTGACCACCGCGCAGGGCGGCACGGTCTCGGACGACCAGAATTCGCTCAAGGTCGGTCCGCGCGGCCCGACATTGATCGAAGACTTCCACTTCCGCGAGAAGATTTTCCATTTCGACCACGAGCGGATACCGGAGCGGGTAGTGCATGCACGTGGCTATGGCGCGCACGGATTCTTCGAGAACTACAAGCCGCTGTCGAAGTACACCCGCGCTGATCTGTTTCAGCGCGCCGGAGAGCGGACGCCGGCCTTTGTTCGGTTTTCCACCGTCGCCGGCAGCAAGGGATCTTTCGATCTTGCGCGCGACGTCCGCGGCTTTGCCGTCAAGCTCTACACCCAGGAAGGCAACTGGGACCTCGTCGGCAACAATATCCCGGTTTTCTTCATCCAGGACGCCATCAAATTTCCGGACATGGTGCATGCCGTCAAGGAGGAGCCGGACAGCGCCTTTCCGCAGGCGCAGTCGGCGCACGACAATTTCTGGGATTTCATCAGCCTGACGCCCGAAAGCATGCACATGATCATGTGGGTGATGTCGGACCGCGCCATCCCGCGCTCGTTCCGCTTCATGGAGGGATTTGGCGTCCATACTTTCCGCATGATCAATGCCAGGGGCGAATCGACGTTCGTTAAATTTCACTGGAAGCCGAAGCTCGGCCTGCAATCGGTATTGTGGAACGAGGCGGTCAAGATCAATGGTGCTGATCCCGATTTTCACCGTCGCGATCTCTGGACCGCGATCCAGACCGGCAATTTTCCGGAATGGGAGCTGCAGTTTCAGTTGTTCGACCAGGCCTTCGCCGACAACTTCGAGTTCGATGTGCTCGATCCGACCAAGCTCATACCGGAAGAGATGCTGCCGCCCATCCCGGTCGGCCGCCTGGTGCTCGACCGGATGCCCGACAATTTCTTTGCCGAGACCGAACAGGTCGCTTTCATGACCCAGAACGTGCCGCCCGGGATCGACTTCTCTAACGATCCGCTGTTGCAGGGCCGCAACTTCTCGTATCTCGACACCCAGTTGAAGCGGCTCGGCAGCCCGAACTTTACCCACATCCCGATCAATGCGCCGAAATGCCCGTTTGCCCATTTCCAGCAGGACGGTCACATGGCGATGCGCAATCCGGTCGGCCGCGTCAATTATCAGCCGAACTCGTTCGGCGAAGGCCCGCGTGAGTCGCCAAAGCGCGGCTTCACGCCGTTTCCGGATGTCGAACAGGGCGCCAAGCGCCGGTTGCGTGCGGAAAGCTTCGCCGATCACTATAGCCAGGCGCGGCAGTTCTTCGTCAGCCAGACCCGCGGCGAGCAACGTCACATCGCCAGCGCGCTGATCTTCGAACTCAGCAAGGTGAAGACATCCGTGATCCGGGAGCGGATGGTGTCGCATCTGCTCAATATCGATGAGACGCTCGCCAACAAGGTCGCTACCGGCCTCGGGCTGAACGCGATGCCGAAGCCGGCCGATGCGGCGATGCCGACCCGGCAGGATCTCGACCCGTCGACGAAGCTCAGCATCGTCGAGAACGGGCCGCAGCGTTTCGAAGGCCGCAAGCTCGGCATTCTCGTCACCGACGGCACCGACGCCGCGCTGTTGAAGGCGCTGCAAAAGGCCCTCGACAAGGCAGGCGCCAGCTTCGAAATCATCGCGCCGAAGGTCGGCGGCGCCAAGGCCAGCGACGGCAGCTGGATCGAGGCCGACCAGATGATCGATGGCGCCCCTTCGGTGCTGTACGACGCGGTCGCGCTGCTGCCGGGCGCGGCCGCAATGGACGATCTGCTGCAGGAGCATACGGCCCGCGATTTCGTCGCCGACGCGTTCGCGCACTGCAAGTTCATTGGCCATGTGGAGGCGGCGACGCCGCTGTTCGAAAAAGCCGGCATTGCCGAAGCGGATATCGACGAAGGCTTCGTTCCACTGGGGCGGGCAAAAGATGCCACAGCCTTTATCGATAAGCTCGGCCAATTGCGGGTCTGGGCCCGCGAGCCCGGCGTCAAGATGAAGTAGCGTCGCGCTGGACCTAGCTGGTTTGAAGGGGGCGGCGGGATATCCCGCCGCCTTTTCTGGCGCTGCATCCCGCACGAGATGAACTTTTTGCGCGGCAGCGACGACGCAAGATCAGAGCAGATGCGGCTCGGCGGATGAGGAGCCGGAGACGTCAACAGCATCGTGATGAAGAAGTGCGCAAGTCGCGCGCCTGGTCAAAACCCGTGCAGGCGCTGGCAGCCGCTCAGATTTCGCTGCCCTAAATTTCCGCATTGTTATCAGGCTTTTGACGGAACGATCGGGGATTTCCCGGCTTGTTTTGCCATAATTTGGGCTGGACAAGGAGACACGACGTGGAAATTCGCGCGGGCTACGAAATCGCCTTTCAATGCTTCCAGAACACGCCGATGGCGCTGATGCTCAGCATTGAACCGGCCCGGACAAAAGATCTGTTGAGCGACCACAGGATCGAGTTCTTTCCTGAAGTGGCTTCGCGCGACTATGTCGACACCTTCGGCAATATCTGCACCCGCATCATTGCGCCGCCCGGCCTGATCGAGATCCGCAACGAGTTTCTGATTTCCGACAGCGGGCTGCCGGACGAAGTTGTGCCCGATGCGCGGCAGATTGAGGTTGGCGATCTTCCCGACGACGTGCTGGTCTATCTCCTGGGCAGCCGCTACTGCGATACCCAGAAACTTTCCGATCTCGCATGGTCGCTGTTCGGCAATGTCGTGCCGGGCTGGCAGCGCGTGCAGGCGATCTGCGACTATGCGCATCAACGCATCGCCTTCGGCTATCGCCACGCCCGCTGCGACCGCACGGCGTCGGAAGGTCACGCCGAGCAGGTCGGTGTCTGCCGCGACTTCGCGCATCTTGCCGTCACGCTGTGCCGCTGCATGAACATTCCGGCGCGCTACTGCACCGGCTATCTCGGCGACATCGGCGTTCCCGCCGATCCCGCGCCGATGGATTTCTCCGCCTGGTTCGAAGCCTATCTCGACGGCCGCTGGTATACGTTCGATGCGCGGCACAACCATCCCCGCATCGGCCGCATTGTGATGGCGCGCGGTCGCGACGCCGCCGACGTCGCGATCTCCACCGCCTTCGGTACCGCGCAACTGGCGAGGTTTACCGTGATCAGCGAGGAGGTGACGGCGCCGGGTCAGGTATCGCGAGCGGCGTGATTAGCCGGAGGATCGGTAGACCGCCGGGCTGCACTTCCAGCCCGGCATTTTTTTGCGATGCATGGGCTGGATGCGGCCGCGCCGTTGGGCTAGACACGGTCCGACTTGCAAGGGAAGGATATCCGGGGAATGCGACGTCTCCAGCGCGCCACACTAATGATCGTATCGGCCTTTGCCCTGGCTATCGCCGCAACAGCCGGGCCAATCACAGCAGCGGCCCAGACCGCAGGAAAAACCATGACCACAGCATCGGGATTGCAGATATCGGACAGCGCGGTCGGCTCGGGCGCTTCGCCGAAGCCGGGCCAGATCTGCGTCATGCATTACACGGGATGGCTCTACGAAAATGGTCAGAAGGGCAAGAAGTTCGACAGTTCGGTCGATCGCAACGAGCCGTTCGAATTTCCGATCGGGCAGCGCCAGGTCATCGCAGGCTGGGATGAAGGCGTCGCCACCATGAAGGTCGGTGGCAAACGCACCCTCATCATTCCGCCAGCGCTGGGTTATGGCGCGCGGGGCGCCGGAGGTGTGATTCCGCCGAACGCGACCTTGATGTTTGAAGTCGAACTGCTCGGCGTGAAGTAGGGCATAACGCTGTCCCTGGCGGGGAGGCACGAAAAAGACCGGCCCAGGGGACCGGTCTTTCGCAGTTGATCAATTTGCGTCGATCAGAGGTTTTTGTTGGCGGCGTCGGCGGCCTTGTTGACGGCGTCCTTGGTGGCCTCCTTGGCATCGCCCAGCGCCTGCTGGCCCTTGCCCTTGACCTCTTGGATCGCGCCTTCGCCCTTCAGCTTGTCGGAGCCGACGGCTTCGCCAATACCCTGCTTGGCATTGCCGATGGCCTCGTTGGCAGTACCTTTGACCTTGTCGGTGGTCGCACCCATGATGACTCTCCTCTGTTAAGCTTCGCCGGGGTAACCGGGGCCAGAGGCGAAAGTTCCTGATCGCGACTGGTTTGCGATCACGGTTTTATGTAGGGTTCGCCGGTAAAGGTGAACGGAAAGCGGCAAGATGACAGGCCACCACGACCATACCCATACGGGTCATTCGCACGAGCCCGGCGACGCGGAGCGCTGGAAGCACGACGGTGTTCGCGTCATTCCCGGCGATCAGCTCGATCCCAACGTGCCTTCGACCGCCGGCATGGATCGCAAGGCCGCGATCAACTTCGCGCGCGTCGGCGCGCAGAAATTGTGGGCCGGCACCGTGACCATCAAGCCGGACGCCAAGACCGGCGCGCATCATCACGGCCACCTCGAAAGCATCATCTTTGTCGTCAAGGGCAAGGCGCGGATGCGCTGGGGCGAGCAGTTGCAGTTCACCGCGGAAGCGGGGCCCGGCGACTTCATTTTCATTCCGCCCTATGTGCCGCATCAGGAGATCAACGCCAGCCCGGACGAGTTGCTGGAATGCGTGCTGGTGCGCAGCGACGGTCAGGCGGTCGCCATCAATCTCGATATCGAACCGGTGGAAAAGCCGGAAACCGTGCTGTGGATCGATCCGGTGCATCGCGATCCGGCCGAGGCGAAGTGACCCCATTCCTCGCGCGAGCGCATCACGCTTGTCGCTGGAGTCCGCTCTTTTGCCGCGCCGCGGCGGGTGACAGGGAACCGTTCGATGCCGCTGACGCGTGGTCGCATTGTAGGGTATGACGACGAACGCCTGGCGTTCGGATTTACCATGCTCAACGACGGCGTGACGGTTGATTGCCAGATCAGCGATGCCGCGATGGACGAACTCGCGGGCGTGCGCGGCTCGCCCAGCACGGCAAGGCAGGGGCAGTTTCTCGAGTATCGCGACGTCATCGAAGGGATTGCGTCCAGGCTGTTCGACGACGTCAGGCCCGTGAAGGGCGCCATGGTGCGGATTTTCACCAAGCATATCCCGGCCAACAGGCGGGACACGGGTACCAATTCCCGGTAACGGCGCTGAATGGCGGCAGGCGGTTCGAATACACGCACGCGGCTAGTAAGTGATCCGCAGACCGACGCCGCCGTGCAAGGTGTTGCCGACCGGCTGCGGGCCGGCGGTGCCGTTGAGGAATAGGTCGGCGATCCAGCCCTTGCTGATGCGATAGCCGACCCGGCCGCCATATTCGAACCAACTCTGGCTGCCGATGGTCGGCACCACGGTGCCCTCGCCGGTGACGGTGGCGACGATCCCTGAGCTGGTCGCGAAGGAATGCACGAAGCCGCCGTTGATATTGGTCTCGATGCTGTTGCCCCAAAGATGCGTCCACTGGCCGCCGATCTTGACCAGGGTGGCCTTGTCGGTGCCGGTGGCGACGTTTGCGTCGAACGGGTTGAAAGCCACGCTGGCCGGGTCGGTGTAACCCTTGACCCGCTGCCACATCTGCCAGACCTCGACAGAGGCTGCGACCTCATCGCGCGGCGACAGCCGGCTGATCCAGCCCGCGCGCCCGTAGACGCCGTAATTTTCGCTCGTGGTTTCGCTGTCGAGCGACACCGGGCCGAGGCTGGTCTGGTAGCTGCGGCGGTAGCGCACCTTCTGGAACGGCGACAATATGGCGCCGATGTCGAAGAACGGCCGTGACGATCCCCAGTCGGTGAAATCGTAACGCAGCGCGAAGGCGCCGATCGGCGCACTGGTGACGCTGTAGCCTCCTTCGTCGTACTGGGCGTAGGCGATGCCCGCCAGCAGCGCCAAATTGGACGTCAGGTTCTTGCGGCCGTGAATGCCGGCCGAGAACGATCCGGCGGAGCCGAACGCGCTGACGCAATCGCCGCAATTGACCTGCTCGTTGACGCCGAGCAGCACCGTGCCGAGCACCCGGTTGGTGATCATCTGGTTGAAGCGTTGCTTGGCCAGGTCCTTGACTGAGTCCGCGCTGGAACCGGAACCGATCGGCGTGGGCGTAGCAGTCGGTGTCGGACTCGGGGTAGGTGTCGGGCTGTAAGTTGGTGTCGGCGTAGGGGTTGGGGTAGGCGTCGGCGATAGAGTCTGCGCCGATACGGGAATAGTCAGCGCCGGAATCAGCACCAGCGAAATCGCCGCGGCAAGCGCGGCGGAGACCAACAGGCTGCGGGTGAATCTTGCCATCATCAGCGCCCGCACAGCATGCCGGTGGGATCACTGCCGTCATCGACGGGCGGCGTAATCGTGGGCGTCGCGTCGGCATATTGGGTCGTGTTGCAGAGCCCCGCAGCGGCGCCACAGGCGAAGGTCCAGGGCGGCGTGCTGGACTTCAATATGGTGTACTTGCCGCCGGCGAAGGTGATCACAGCGGTATCGCCGGGCTTGGTCAGGTCGGTGCACTGAAAGCTCAGGGTGCAGACGCGCGATGCGCCATTGTCCCGCAGCACCACGGTGGTCTTGGCGCGCTGTGACAGGATGTCGAGGATGGTGCCGCGCACACCGATGGTCGCGACCTGGGTCTGGATCTTGTAGGCGCCCTTGTCCGAATTGCCGGTGACGAAGCGGAACGCGCCGGTGGTCAATTTGATCGAAATGTCGCGATAACTGTGCGCGTCGTCGAACACGGTGCGGTCGAGCTTGAGCGTGGAATTGGGTCCGAGCGACAAATTGGTGCTGTCGGCCATCACCAGCCGCGTTGCGCTGTCTGCGCCGGTGCGCACGGTTTCGTCGCGCACCACGCTGTCGCCGACATTGATCGGGGTGGTCCCCGATGCCATGACGCGGACGACTTCATTCTTGACGACGGCAGCTTCGCCAACGCGCGTTTGCGCGCGAGCGGGCCCGGCCGCGAGGACGGTTGACAGACAAAACGCGGAAACAAGAAAAATGCAGTGGCGCCAGATCATCTCATGACCGATCGATTATCCCCGCATCGTACCGGATCGCGCGCGCAAGCGATGTTGTAAAAATATCACAAGCGGCGGCTTATCCATCCGACGGTTAGTGGCGGCGAAATCGAAATGCGTTCAATGCAATGGACTAAAAAATCAGCCCCGCCCACACTCGACATTTATGCAAAGTCATGAATCCGTGAGCCCAGTGCGCGAATCACCTTTTGTTCAGGAAAATTCCACGTCGCGGAGCGCGGTGATTGCGGCCATCATTTTCATCGTCGCGCATCTCGCGCTGCTGGCCGGCGTGACCACGCCGGAAAAACTCTACTTCGATGAAGTGCATTACGTGCCGGCGGCGCGGCAAATGCTTGAGCCCGTGATGCCGAGCCCCATGCTCAACCCGATGCACCCTCCGCTGGCCAAGCAACTGATCGCCCTGTCGATCCGCACTTTGGGCGATGCTCCGCTGGGCTGGCGCTACCCCGGCGTGCTGTTCGGATCGCTCTCGATCGTCGCGATGTATCTTTGCGGCCTCGCGCTGTTTGCGGCCCAGGGGCCTGCGGTCGCTGCGGCCATGCTCGCCTTCTTCAACCAGATGGTGTTCGTGCAATCGCGGATCGCCATGCTGGACATATTTTCGCTCGCGTTCGGCCTGCTGGCGACCGCGGCCTTCTTGCACGGCTTTCGCAAGCCGCGGCCGCATCTCTGGTTCGCGCTCGCCGGCCTCGGATTCGGGCTTTCGGCCGCGTGCAAATGGAGCGGGCTGTTCGCGCTCGCCGTTTGCATCGCGATCGTCGCGGTGATCCGTTTGATGCAAGGTTGGCGCACGCAGTTCGCCGATAGCGCTGCCGGCGACTGGTACCGTCCCGGCCTGTGGCCCGATTTCAGACTCACTCATTTCGCCGCATGCTTCGTTGCTATCCCGGCGTTCGTCTATCTCGCGACGTTCGTGCCGCTCTATGGCCTGTCGTTCCCCGACCTGCTCGAAGCCCAGCGCAGGATTTTCAGCGACAACACCACGACCGCGATCGCGGGCCACACCTATATGAGTTCGTGGCCATCCTGGCCGTTTCTGGTGCGGCCGGTCTGGTATCTGTTCGACAAGGTCTCCGACGACCGGATTGCGGCGGTGGTATTCCTCGGCAATCCCCTCGTGCTGTGGGCGGCGCTGCCGGCGCTGGCGGTATGTCTGCGCGACTGGGTCGTAACGCGCCGGGCCGACGCATTCCTGATCCTGTCGTTCTATGCCGGGCCCTACCTGGCCTGGGCGCTGCTGCCGCGGACCCTCGGCTTCCTGTATTATTATTTGCCGGCCGCGACCCTTGCGAGTCTTGCGCTGGTCTACGTCCTGCGGCGCGGCAACAGCCCGCGCTGGCTGTTATGGGCTTTCGTCGCGGCGACAGCCGCGGGCTTCGCCGCAATGCTGCCGATCACCGTGGCGATCGTCGGGACGTCGATGGACACCTTTGTCCGGCTGATGCTTTTCCGGAGCTGGATATGAGGGCGCCAAAGCGTGCAGCCGCGCCAGAGGCGCGGGCTGCAATTCATGTGTCGCGACCAACTGTCATTTCGACGCGGTCTTGGTATCCATGTTGACGACCTGAACACGGCGGTTCTGCGGGTCGGTCGGCGCACTGGCATCCTTCGGCTTGCTTTCGCCGTAGCCGACGGTGACGAGATCGGCGCCGTTGATGCCGTATTTTTCGGTCAGAAATCGCTTGATGGTGTCGGCGCGGCGCTCGGACAGATCCTGATTGTAGGGCTCGCTGCCCACCGCATCGGTATGGCCGGCAACGACGAAGGTCGAGCCTTTCAGGCTGGCATTCGAGAGCGCCTTGCCGAGTTCCTGCGCCGCCGCCATCGAGGCCTTGCTGATGTCGGCCGAATTATAGTCGAACTGGATCTCGAGATCGATCTTCGGCTTGCTCGCCGCTAGTTCGGCGATTTCCTCGCGCTCGCCGAGCGAGAGCGACCGCGTCTTTCGGTTGCGCAGGGAATCGACGAACTGGATTTGCCTGGCGTCGACGGCCGGATCGGCCTGGGACCCCGCCGAAAGGCCGCGGGTCAGCGGCTTCTTCGGCTGCAACGCATTCAGGATCTGGTCGGCCGAAACCTTTTCCCCGGCAAGGGCCAGGCCTGCCGTCATCGACAGCGCGGCGCCGAGCGTGATCGCCGAGAGTGCGGAAAGTTTGCGAAAGCTGGTCATGGTCGTAATCCTCGCTGCTACGCCGGATGGCGCGTTGATGGTTGAACGATAAACCGGGCAAAAGGCTGTGGATGTGACTTGCCTCACATTGATGGATGGGCCGTATGCCCGGGCTCCTCCATCGGTCGCCGCGTCCGGCGACCCCGTTCGACTGGCTTTCGTCCAGCGTGATATGGATCACAGTTCAGTGGGAGGTATCGTCGCCGCAGACGCTTGTGCGGGAATTGATCTGCAACACGGCGACGCAATGCCCTCGAAGACTTGAGTTTACTTGATCCCGGTCGCAATGCCGTCGCCGCAGCGACGAGGTGTGAACAACAAAATGGCCAGATGGGCGTTCAGAAATTGCTGAACACGCGAGCAAGGGAAGCAGGGATGAGTGTTTCAAAAGCGGCAGTATGACTACAACTATCGAGCCTCCCGGCCGGAGCAACCCGGCTCCCCGAGTTCGATGCCGGTCCTGATCGGCGCGGCCATGATTGCGACGGCGATCCTGCTGTCGACGCTGATCACGGCGCTCGGCTCCCGCTACGTGGGCATGGAGAGTCCCAACGAGGAAAGCGCCTGGCTGATCGACCGCCTCACCGGCGATATCTATCGTTGCGAGGCTCCGGTCCGGGGCAGGGCGTCGTGCGCCTCCGAGATCGCGACCGGTACGGTGCATAGCCCAAAGCGTTGACCGATAGGGTCGCGGTGGGTGAAGGACGGGCCGCTCATCCTCACTCTTCCGAACATGCGAACGCGCGCTTCCTTCAGGGCGTTCGATCAGATGTTCTGCCTGATGCTACTTCTTCATGGTTCCGCCGGGCGATGCCGTGTCACCCTTCTTGTCGATCGCGCCCGCGGTATTCGCGCCGGATGTGCTGGCGTCGCGCGGTGAAGGCGGCGCGGCGCCCGTGGTCGTTCCGGTCGCCCCATTCTTCATGGCGGTCCCGCCGCCCGTGGTGCTGCCGTTCATGTTGTCACCGGTTGTGGTCTTGCTCGCGCCCGGTCCGCCCGCGGCGGAACTGCCGCCAGCGGTCCCGCCGGCGGTGCGAGAGCACGGGCAACATTTGCAGCGTCGCAAATCCTAGGGAGGTCCGAAAGATGAGGCGGCAAAGCAGGCGGCTGACCCGATGCCGCCCTCGGACAGTGCGGCTTTTCTCGCGCGCGAATCCGGCTACATTGCCGCGCGATGCCCCGCAATATTGTATCCCGCCCCCTGAGCAAGACCGAGGCTCGCCGGATCTGGCTGCGCGCCCAGCGGCTCGACATGGCTGCGCCGTTCGGCGCGGGACCGCAGGCGACCGCTGCCGCGGTCGGGCATCTCGGCTATGTGCAGATCGACACCATCAACGTGATCGAGCGCTGCCATCATCACATCCTGTGGAACCGGATTCCGGAGTACCGCCGCGCGGATCTGCGGCAGGCCCAGAGCGTCGACAAGAGCGTGTTCGAATACTGGACGCATGCGCTGTCCTATGTGCCGACGAAGGATCTTCGCTTCTTTCTGCCGGCGATGCGGCGCCACCAGCGCGAGGGCCATAAATGGCTCAGCTCGGTCGAGCCGGCCGATTTGCGCAAGGTGCTGCGGCTGATCCGGCGCGACGGTGCGCTGACCATCCGCGACATTGACGACGACGTGCTGGTCGACAAGGAGCATCTGTGGGCCAGCCGCAAGCCCTCGAAGCGGGCGCTGCAATTGTTGTTCTACACCGGCGTTCTGACGATCTCCGAACGCCTCGGCATGCTGAAGACCTACGATTTGATGACGCGGCATTTCGGTTGGGACAGACCGCCGAGACCGGCCTCGGCGAGCGAAACAACGGCCTATCTGCTCGACCGTGCCCTGCGCGCGCAGGGCATCGTCAGTCTGGATTCGATCTGTCATCTCGACGCGCCGAGCAAACCAGCGGTCCGGCGATTGATCCAGACACGGGTCCGCCGCAAGGAGCTGATCCCGGTCGCACTGGAGGGGGCCGGCAAACAGGAGCATTGGGCGGTGCCCGCGACGCTGGAGGAGGGTGGCGAGCATGCCGCCGAACAGGTGCACATCCTCTCGCCGTTCGATCCGCTGATCATCCAGCGCAGGCGGACCGAACTGTTCTTCGACTATGGCCACCGCTTCGAGGCCTATGTGCCCAAGGAGAAGCGGGTGTTCGGCTATTTCGCGCTGCCGGTTTTGGTGGGCAACGACATCGTCGCCGCGCTCGACCTGAAGACCGACCGCAAGAGCCGCAAGCTGCTGGTGCAGAAATGGAGCTGGGTCGGCCAGGGTGGCGCGGCCAAGGGCGCGCGCAAGGAGTTGAAAGCGCGCATCGAGCAGGAACTGCACCGGTTCGAGCGGTTTCAACTGGCGGAGTGAATGGAACCCGCGGCCCCCGGTTCCGTTAAGTTCCCGTAACGGGCTTCTGGAGGGCATGATGGACAACGATAAATCGATTCTGGAAACGATCACCGACAAGGTGAAAGACATCGCCAAGGTGGCGACCGACGCTGCGGCTGATGTCATGAAGGCGGACCCGCCGGCTTCAAAGGGGGATGAGCGCGAGGCAGCGTACCTGCCGCTCGCTGCTGACGGTTTCGTCTCGGATCCCTTAATGGTGCCGGTCGCTATGGCGCCCACCCCCAGGAAGAGGCGCACACCGAAGCGGATGGCGAAGCAGAGAACGACGGTGAAGAAGGCGGCCGGAAAATCGACTCCAAAAAACCCAAAAAAATCCGCCGGCAAGAAGACGGTCAAGAAGTCCGCGAAGAAAGCCAAAAAGAAAGCCACAAAAAAAACCGCCAGGAAGGCCACCAAGAAGTCCGCCAAGAACGCGGCCAACAAGACCGCGAAGCGTTCTGCAAGGAAGACGAGCAAGAAATCCGCCAGGAAGACTCGCAAGGGAAAGCGCGGCAGATAGTCGCCCGGCTTTCTGAGCCGGTCATCGCCAAATCGGCATCAGGAGGCTGCCGCGTCGGCCACGGGGAATGTCAGCTCGAACGCGGTCCCTTTTTCGGAATTGAGCAGCTTGACCGCGCCACCATGGGCGTCGAGCATGGCGCGTACGATGGCCAGCCCCATCCCGGTGCCGCCGCTGTCGCGTCGCGTGGTGAAAAAGCTGTCGAAGATCTGGGCCCGGTTGTTGGGCGAGACGCCTTCGCCATCATCGCTGACGGTGACCTTGAGCTGATTGTCCTGCTGCACGGCAGAGGCTTCCAGCCTTGAGGCGCCGTGGCGCACGGCGTTGTCGGCCAGATTGGAGAGAATGATCAGGAGATTGTCCTCGGAGATCCGCATCGGCGTATCGAGTTCGCCGCCGGCGCGGACATCGAGCGAGGGGAAGGCCGAGCGCAACGCGGCGACCGCGACCGACAGCTTCGCGGCGCCGAGTGCGATCGGGTTTTCCGCGCGGGCGAAGTCCCGCAAGCGGCCCGCGATCGTTCCCAACCGGTCGGCATCGGCAATGATGTTGTCCAGAAATTTGCGTCGGTCCGCATCGTCCATGTCGGGCGCATCGACGTCCTCGCGCAACAGTTCCGCGGCGCCCTTGATCGACGTCAGCGGCGATTTCAGTTCGTGCGAGACGTGGGTGGCGAAGGTGGAGATGAAGCTGGAGCGGGTATTCAGCCGACGCGCCATGTCGAGGAAACTCTGCGAAAGCAGAGCGAATTCGCTGGTGCCGTGATGGCGCAGCGGGCGCAGCGCGTCGCGGTCGCCCTTGCCGACCAGATTGGTGCGTTCCACCAGTTCGCGCATCGGGCCGGTGATGGTGCGGTGAAACAGGAATCCGATCAGCAGCGTCGGCACGATCATGGACAGTATCGCAAGAATGACCCTGCTGCGTTGCTCGTACATGTACTTGAAGACGTTGCTCGGCGTCCGCGAAGCATAGACCACGCCGGCGACCTGGTCGCGCAGGATCACCGGCATCGCGATGAAGACGCGCATCCCGGTGCCCCGCCTCATCGAATAGAGCGAGGGCTGTTCGTGCTTGGAGATGCGCACGCGCAGCACGCCCTTGAAGCTGCCCTGCAGGGCTTCGCCGACTTCCTCGACATGCGCCAGCGACAGTCCGACTTCCTCGCGGCCGGCGATCACGACGCCGTTGGGGTCGAGCAGCCGGAAGCCGGCCAGCGTCACCTTCTGGGTGGCGACCAGATCCGGCGCCATGCGCGCGCCGAGCGCTGCGAAGGCGGGATCGGCGGGCGCGGTTGGGGGGCGCGCCGCCGGTCGCGGCGGCAGCACGCTCTCGCTGACCAGTTCGAGTTCCGGCCAGATCGGCTGATACACTTGGTCGGAAGGCTTGGCTGCGGTGGGTGGGATTCTCGCACCCAGCGCCACGTCCTGCGGCACGCCGGTTTCAACCTCGCGGCGAAAAGTGGCGGCGAGTACGGTGCTTTGTGCGATCAATTCGGCTTCGGCCTGCTGGATCAGCTGGTTCTGGTAGACCTTGAGGAAGTAGATGCTGAAAAGCGGCAATGCGAGCACGCTGGTGAGAACGAAAAAGACGACGAGGCTGAGGCTCGGCCGCCATTTCCGGCGCGTGTTGGCCGATTCATCGGTCAACGCGCGGCCTCGCAACGTCCCAGTTTGAAGCCGACGCCGTGCACGGTCTCGATCGCGGACTCGCAGCCGGCGGCGGCAAACTTGGCGCGGATGTTCCTGACATGGCTGTCGATGGTGCGGTCGGCGACGTGAATATTGCCGGCATAGGCGGCATCCAGAATCAATTCGCGCGTGAACACGAAGCCTGGCCGGGCCAGCAACGTGCGCAGGATGGAGAATTCCAGCGCCGTCAGCGCAATCGGTGTATTCCTGAAGCTCGCGGTGCGCGCGTCCCGATCGAGTGCGACCCCGCCATGGTTCATCGCCTTGCTTTCCGCGGGCGCCGGGGCATTTCTCGTCCGCCGCAGGATCGCATTGACTCGCGCCACCAGTTCGCGCGGACTGAACGGCTTCGTCACATAGTCGTCGCCGCCGATTTCGAGGCCGAGGATGCGGTCGATCTCCTCGTCGCGGGCCGACAGGAACAGGATCGGCGTATCCGAGGTCTTCCGGATCTGGCGGCAGACCTCCAGCCCGTCCATCTCCGGCATGCCGATGTCGAGCACGATGAGGTCGTGGACGTTGCGGTCGAACCGGGCCAGCGCCTCCTTGCCATCCTGCGCGATGGAAATAGCCATGCCGGTCTTCTCGAACGCAAAGCGCACGACGTCGCGGATATGAGGGTCATCATCGACCAGGAGAATGGAATGAGCCACGTGCGCTAGCCTTTGTCGTCGCCGAGGGGTTGTTGCGCGATGCCGGAATTGTTAGCCAAATAACGCTGCAGGCGCCATGTCCGAAAATCCGTGGCTCGCCAGTTTTCCGAGCGCCGCCGCCGGTTTTCGTGCGTGTGCCGGTACTGCCAGACGATCGACCAAAGCGCGGGAATCCGATTCATGGAGGCTTCAACCGGCGGCAGCGCTTGCGGGCCAAGCGAGGCGAGATACTGCAAGTCGAGTCTCGGCCCGGTGACGTCGTTTTCCCGCGAATGCGCCACATTGCAGGAGGCGATGAGCCGCGGCGCGTGGACCAACAGCGTCCGCACAGGATCATCGCCGGCGAGATGGCGTTGCGGTGATCAGCCACGAATGGGCCTCTTCAGTTTGATCTGAACCAGCATCAGCACCAGCCCGGCCGCCACCAGCAGCATCGCCGCAGCGCCGGTTGCCAGCACCAGCGGCGTGACCAATGGCGCGCGGGAGCCGGAGCGATTTCGAAATCGGAACGGTCGCAATCGACATGGCCTTCATTTCCCTGAGGTGACGAGCGAAAGGTGGCGAACCGGGCGTTCGGGTCGGGGCGCATCGCGCTGCAGAACGGCGGCCACGGGGCGCCGGGCGGGTGGCGTCTCCAGCCACCAGCCATCCTTGAGCAGCCGACGGGGCAGCCGCGATGGTCCGAAGCGCACGATGATGATTTTCCCCATGCCCCGATCCTGAACGCCCGGTTGGCAGGGCTGATGGGAGGGATGATCAGGAATTGCGGATTGTTGTGCAGATCTTGCGCAGCCGGTGCGCCTGGCTCCGTCATTCGCGCCCTCTTAACCAGCAAGCCAGCTCACGAAATCATGAACAGTGACGAATGTTGACAATCGTCACTAGATAATCGACAGTCTCTCGGTATCATCGAGGGAAGCCGCCATGTTAGCCCGTTCCATTTTGTCGAGCTATTCCAAATTCTTAGCTGGCCTGTCATTGGCTGCCGTGGCAGTCGCCCTGAGTGGTTGCAACGAGAAAGTCGCGGAAAAAGCCACCCCCGGGCGCCCCGTGCTGGTAGCGACGGTGCAGTACAAGCCGGAATCGCCGGAGCGCAGTTTTGTCGGCACCATCAAGCCCCGGATCGAGACCGACATGGGCTTCCGGGTTCCCGGCAAGGTGGCAAAGCGCCTGGTCGAAGTTGGCCAGACCGTCGATGTCGGCCAGCCCTTGGCCACGCTCGACGAGGTCGATCTGAAATTGCAGGCCGAGCAGGCGGAGGCCGAATTCCGCGCCGCTACCGGCGTGCTGGCGCAAGCTACCGCCGCCGAGCAACGTGCCAGGGATTTGCGCGCCAAAGGCTGGACTACCGACGCGCAGATGGATCAGTCCCGCGCCGCGGCCGATGAAGCCCGCGCCCGGTTCAATCGCGCCGAGCGCTCGGTCGAACTGACCAAGAACAGCCTGTCCTATGCGACCCTGGTCGCCGACACCCGCGGTGTCGTCACTGCCACCCTGATCGATGGCGGGCAGGTGGTCGCGTCGGGGCAGACCGCGGTCAGGGTCGCGCGCTTTGCAGAAAAGGAAGCCGTGGTCGCGATCCCTGAAACGCTGGTCGGCCGTGCCAAGGAGGGCACCGCCAGCGTCAGCCTGTGGTCCGAGCCGGACAGGAAATATGCGGCGAAACTTCGCGAGATCGCGCCCGCCGCCGATCCCGCCACGCGCACCTACCTCGCGAAGTTCTCGCTGCCGGACGCCGGCGCGAGCGTTTCTCTCGGCATGACCGCGACGTTGACGCTGGCCGATCCCGCCACGTCGAACGTGGCGCGGCTGCCGCTGTCGGCGCTGTACAGCCAGGGCGGCAATCCCTCGCTCTACATCGTCGACGACAAGGGCGATGTGACCCTGAGGCCGGTCACCGTGAAATCCTACGACAGCAACAACGTCGTCATTTCCGGCGGCGTCGATGAAGGCTCGAAAGTCGTCGTGCTTGGCGTGCAGAAACTCGACCCGGCCCAGAAGGTCAGGGTCGTCTCGTCACTGTCGTTCTGAGCGGGAGGGCGCCATGAAGCACTTCAATCTTTCGGCCTGGGCGGTCAGTCATCCCGCGCTGATCCTGTTCCTGATGATTGCGCTCGGCGTCGCCGGCTTCTTCTCCTACCAGAAGCTCGGCCGCGCCGAGGATCCGTTCTTCACGGTGAAGGTGGTCAACGTCTCGGCGATCTGGCCGGGCGCCACCGCGGCGGAAATGCAGTCCCAGGTCGCCGACCCCATCGAGAAGAAGCTGCAGGAATTGCCCTATTTCGACAAGGTGCAGACCTACTCGAAACCGTCGTTCACCGCGATGCAGGTCACCTTCAAGGATTCTACCCCGCCCAAGGACGTGCCTTACCTGTTCTACATGCTGCGCAAGAAGCTCGTGGACGTGCAGGGCCAGCTGCCGGCCGGCCTGCTCGGTCCAACCGTCAACGACGAATTCAGCGACGTCGATTCCATTCTCTACATGATGAGCGGCGACGGCGCCGACTTCGCGCAATTGAAAAAGGCCGCCGAAGGCATGCGCCAGCGGCTGCTCAAGGTGCCGGGCGTGACCAAGGTCAATCTTTACGGCGCCCAGGAAGAACGGATTTTCGTCGAGTTCTCGCACGCCAAGCTGGCGACGCTCGGCATCACGCCGCAGGCGCTGTTCGATTCGCTTGCCAAGCAGAATAATGTGGTGCCGGCCGGCACGGTGGAGACCTCCTCGCAGCGGGTGCCGTTGCGCGTCACCGGCGCGCTCGATGGCGCCAAGGCCGTCGCCGAGACGCCGGTTGAAAGCAATGGCCGGGTATTTCGGCTGGGCGATATCGCCAGTGTGACGCGCGGCTTCGTCGACCCGCCGACTTTCGTGGCGCGGCAGGAAGGCAAGCCCGCGCTCGGCATCGGCGTGGTCACCGCCAAGGGCGCCAACATCCTGGAACTCGGCAAGGAGGTCGCGAACGCCACCAATGAATTCATGAAGGCGGTGCCGCAGGGCATCAATGTCGAGCAGATCGCCGATCAGCCCAAAGTGGTCGAGCGCGCCGTCGGCGAGTTCGTCAACTCCTTCATCGAGGCGCTGGCGATCGTGCTCTTTGTCAGCTTCGTTGCATTGGGATGGCGGACCGGCATCGTCGTGGCGCTTTCCGTGCCACTGGTGCTGGCGATCGTCTTCATCGTGATGAATGCAATGTCGATCGATCTGCACCGCATCACGCTGGGCGCCCTGATCATCGCGCTCGGGCTGCTTGTCGATGACGCCATCATCGCGGTCGAGATGATGGTGGTGAAGATGGAACAGGGCTGGGACCGCATGCGCGCGGCAGCCTTTGCCTGGGAATCCACCGCGTTTCCGATGCTCACGGGAACGCTGGTCACGGCCGCCGGCTTCCTCCCCATCGGCTTTGCCAATTCGGCGGTCGGCGAATATGCCGGCGGCATTTTCTGGATCGTAGCGATCGCGCTGGTGGCATCCTGGTTCGTCGCGGTGATCTTCACGCCCTATATCGGTGTCAAGCTGCTGCCCAACATCACTGTCAGCCACAACCACGATCCGCATGCGGTGTACGAAACCCGCTTCTACCGGATCCTGCGCGGCATGATCCAGTGGTGTGTCGATCACCGGATCAAGGTCGTGGCGGCGACGGTTGCCGTGTTCGCACTGTCCATTGTCGGCTTCGGTCAGGTGCAGCAGCAGTTCTTCCCGCTCTCGGAGCGGCCGGAACTGTTCCTGCAGCTGCGGTTGCCCGAGGGCACGGCGTTCAACGTCACCGAAAAGTCGGTGAAGACGGCCGAGGCGTTGCTGAAGGACGACAAGGACATTGCGACCTACACGTCCTATGTCGGTCAGGGTTCGCCGCGCTTCTGGCTCGGGCTCAACCCGCAGCTGCCAAATGAAGCCTTTGCCGAGATCGTGATCGTTTCGAAGGACGTCGATGCGCGCGAGCGGATCAAGGCCCGGCTGGAGAAGGCGGTCGGCGAGGGTGCGTTGTCCGAAGCGCGGGTGCGGATCGATCGCTTCAATTTCGGCCCGCCGGTCGGCTTTCCGGTCCAGTTCCGCGTCGTCGGCCCCGAGCCCAACACCGTGCGCGACATCGCCTACAAGGTGCGCGACGTCGTCAGGCAGAATCCCAACGTGGTGGATCCGCAACTCGACTGGAACGAGCAGTCGCCCTACCTCAAGCTGGCGGTCGACCAGGACCGCGCCCGTGCGCTCGGCCTCACTCCGCAGGACGTGTCGCAGGCGCTGGCCATGCTGATTTCGGGCGCGCAGGTGACCACCATCCGCGACGGCATCGAAAAGGTCGGCGTGGTGGCCCGCGCGGTGCCGTCCGAGCGGCTCGATCTCGGCCGGGTCGGCGATCTCACGGTGACGTCGCGCAACGGCGTCGCGGTGCCGCTGACCCAGATCGCGAAAATCGAATATGCCCACGAGGAGCCGATCATCTGGCGGCGCAACCGCGACATGGCGATTACCGTGCGCGCCGACGTCGTCGACGGCGTGCAGGCGCCCGACGTGACCAGCCAGATCGCGCCCAGGCTGCAGGAAATCCGCGACGGCCTGCCGCCGGCCTACCGGATCGAGGCGGGCGGCGCCTTCGAGGAGTCCGCCAAGGGCAATGCCTCGATCTTCGTGCTGTTTCCGCTGATGGTCCTGGTGATGCTGACCCTGCTGATGATCCAGCTGCAGAGCTTTTCGCGGCTGATCCTGGTGTTCCTCACCGCACCGCTCGGCATCATCGGCGCATCACTCGGACTGAACCTCGCCAACCAGCCCTTCGGCTTCGTGGCGCTACTCGGTCTGATCGCGCTGGCGGGTATGATCATGCGCAATGCGGTGATCCTGGTCGACCAGATCGAAACCGACGTCGCCGCCGGCCTCACCCGCAAGGAAGCGATCGTCGAGGCCACCGTCCGGCGTACCCGTCCGGTGGTGCTGACGGCGTTGGCCGCGATCCTCGCCATGATCCCGCTGACGCGCTCGGCATTCTGGGGTCCGATGGCGATCACCATCATGGGCGGCCTGTTCGTCGCCACCTTCCTCACCCTGCTGTATTTGCCGGGTCTCTACGCGCTCTGGTTCCGCAAGAGCCTGGAGGAACGCGGCACGGCCGAGAAAGTTGACGCTGCGCCGCAGCATCAACCTGCGCCGCAGTCTGCAATTCCGCTTGCCCAGGCGGCGGAATAATTGAACATTGAACGAGATTGAGTCCTGACATGGCGCTGATTTCCGACCATATCGAACCCGACACCCGAGAGCGGATTCTCGCGGTGGCGGAGCGTCTGTTCCGCGAGATCGGCTATCAGAAGACCACCGTGGCTGACATCGCCAAGGTGCTGCGGATGAGCCCGGCCAACGTCTATCGCTTTTTCGATTCGAAGAAGTCGATCCATGAGGGCGTCGCATGCGTGCTGATGGGCGAGGTCGAGCAGGCCGCGCAGAGCATCGCAGACAAACCGGGGCCGGCGGCGCCGCGCCTGCGCGAACTCATGAAGACCGTGCACCGCATGAATTCGGAACGCTATGTCGGCGATTCCAAGCTGCATGAGATGGTCGCCATCGCGATGGAGCAGGACTGGGAGGTCTGCAACGCCCATATCACATTGATTACGCAGACCATGGGCAGCGTGATCGCGCAGGGCGTGGCATCAGGCGAATTCGAGGTGACGGACCTCGAGCAAGCGGCGTTGTGCTGCTGTACCGGCATGGTGCGGTACTTCCATCCGCAGATGATCGCCCAATGCGCCACCAAGCCGGGCCCGACGATCGACCAGATGATCGATTTCATCCTCGCCAGCATGGCACCGCGGGGCCGATAACCCGCCGTCATTCCGGGGCGATGCGAAGCATCGAACCCGGAATCTCGAGATTCCGGATATGGTGCTAACGCACCATTCCGGAATGACCGGATCGAATCGCCAGATTCCGCTTGCAGTGCGATCGCGGATTGCGCTTCGTTCTATCCAGGCTACAAAATAGGAAGAATAACGTGGACGCCAAAACCCCGAAAGACCTGCATTTTTACGAGCCGGCCAACGGCCACGGCCTCAAGCACGATCCCTTCAATGCCATCATCGCGCCGCGGCCGATCGGCTGGATCTCGTCGCGGGACACCAGGGGCAACGTCAATCTGGCGCCCTACAGCTTCTTCAACGCCTTCAATTACCACCCGCCGCTGATCGGCTTTTCCTCGACCGCCTGGAAGGACACCGTCCAGAACATCCAGGAGACCGGCGAGTTCGTCTGGAATCTCGCGACCATGGATCTGGCGCAGCAGATGAACGCCACCGCGGCCCATGTCGCCCACGATGTCAGCGAGTTCAGCGTCGCAGGGCTGACGGCGGTGCCGGGCAAGCTCGTCAATGTGCCGCGGGTCGCGGAAAGTCCTGTCGCCTTCGAGTGCAAATTGTCGCAGATCATCCAGCTGCAGGGCGCCGATGGCAAGAAGGCGCAGGCCTGGCTCACGCTCGGCGAGGTCGTCGCCGTCCACATCGACAAGGCCTTCATCAAGGACGGCGTCTACCAGACGGCGCTGGCCCACCCGATCGTCCGGGCCGGCCGCCAGGGCGACTATTTCGAGATCAAGCCGGAAAACATGTTCGAGATGAAGCGTCCGGATTGACCGCATAACCTCTTCCCCGCCTGCCGCCGGATTTGCCGGCATGCTCCGCGACAGGGAGTCACCCCCCGGATGTGCCAGCGGGTAGAGGTGAACGGGAACCGTCGCGCCCCATGGCCGTTATCGAATACCACTGCGCCGTGGATGAATTTCTGCGATCAATTTCGTCTCATTTTCGGTACGAAGTGTTCACCGAAATCCGGCTTTCCGCTAGAATCAAGCGTCGCTTGGCACAAATGGTGCCGCGACCATCGCGCCGTTTCCGACACGAGGACACCGCCATGAGCTTTCGCCGCGATTACATCACCAAGCCGATCTTCTCCTGGGCGCGCGGCGTGTTGCCGGCGATGTCGGACACCGAGCGCGAGGCACTGGAGGCAGGCGACGTCTGGTGGGATGCCGACCTCTTCACCGGCAATCCGGATTGGGCAAAGTTGCTTGCGGTCGCGCCGGCGACGTTGACGCCGGAGGAAGTGGCCTTCCTCAACGGCCCGGTCGACGAACTTTGCGCCATGCTGGACGACTGGAAGATCAATTGGGAGTGGCGGGATTTGCCGCCCGAGGTGTGGTCTTACATCAAGCGCGAAAAACTCTTCGGCATGATCATCCCCAAAGAGTATGGCGGGCTGGGCTTCTCGCCCTACGCGCATTCCGAGGTGGTGCGAAAACTTTCGTCGCGTTCGCTGACCGCCGCCGTCACCGTGATGGTGCCCAATTCACTCGGCCCCGGCGAACTGCTGATGCGCTTCGGCACCGGGGACCAGCAGCAGAAATGGCTGCCGCGTCTCGCCGACGGCCGCGAGATTCCCTGTTTCGGTCTGACCAGCCCGGAAGCCGGCTCCGACGCCGCCTCGATGATCGACAGCGGCATCATCTGCAAGGGCAGTTTTGAAGGCCGGGAAGTGCTCGGGCTGCGCCTGAATTGGCACAAGCGCTACATCACGCTCGGCCCGGTGGCGACGCTGCTCGGCCTCGCATTCAAGGCCTATGATCCTGATCACCTCGTGGGATCGCAGGAAGAGCTCGGCATATCCGTGGCGCTTATCCCGACAGATCTGCCCGGCGTGGAGATCGGCCGGCGCCATCTGCCCTCGATGCAGATGTTCCAGAACGGCCCGAACAAGGGGCATGATGTGTTCATCCCGATGGACTACATCATCGGGGGGCAGGAGCGCCTCGGTCAGGGCTGGAAAATGCTGATGACGGCGCTCGCCGCCGGACGCGGCATATCGCTGCCGTCGCTCTCGGCGGCAGGTGCGGCCTATGCCGCGCGCACGTCAGGCGCTTATGCGCGGATTCGCGAACAGTTCAACGTACCCATCGGCAAGTTCGAAGGCATCGAGGGGCCCTTGGCGCGTATCGCCGGTACCGCCTATCTGCTCGACGCGGCGCGGCGGCTGACCTGTGCAGCACTCAACCAGGGCCACCATCCGGCGGTGGTTTCCGGCATCATGAAGCTGCATGCGACCGAGCGGATGCGCATTGCGATCGACGACGCCATGGACATCCATGGCGGCAAGGCCGTGATCGACGGCCCGCAGAACTACATGGGCAGCCTCTATCGCTCGGTGCCGGTCGGCATCACCGTGGAGGGCGCCAATATCCTGACCCGCAACCTGATCGTGTTCGGGCAGGGCGCGATCCGCGCGCATCCCTATTTGCTGGAGGAGATGAACGCGCTCGGCGAGGCCGACCGCGCCAAGGGGCTGGATGCCTTCGACAGGACGTTCTGGCAGCATATCGGCCACAGCTTCACCACGCTGTTCCGGGCCTGGGGCCGCAACTGGACGGGCGGAATGTTCGCACCGGCGCCCGATGCCGGCGCCGCCACCGGATTTTATCGCCAGCTCTCGCGTTATTCCTCGGCCTTCGCCTTGTGCGCCGACATGGCGCTGCTCACGCTCGGCGGTGCGCTGAAGCGCAAGGAGATGCTGTCGGCGCGGTTCGGCGACATCCTTTCCGAACTGTATCTGCTGTCCGCCGCGCTGAAGCGCTGGCAGGACGAAGGCCGGCAGCAAGCCGATTTCGCCGCCCTCGAATGGTGCATGGCCAGCGGTTGCCGCACCATCGAAAACCGCTTCGCCGAAATCCTGGCCAACCTGCCCAACCGCTTCATCGCCGTCATTCTGAAGTTCGTGATCCAGCCGTTCGGCGCGCGCGTGCTCGGGCCGTCCGACCGCGTGGTTCACCAATGCGCCCAGCTGGTGCTGGAGCCGTCGGCGGCGCGCGACCGGCTGACGTCCGATTTGTCACATGTCGATGACGACGGCGGTGTGGCGCGGCTGGAGAAGGCGTTCCTGCTGGTCACGGGGACCGAGGAGATCGCCAAGAGCATGCGCGCGGCCCGTATCAAGGACTGGAAGGAAGCGGTGAGGAGGGGCGTCATCACCCAGACCGAGGGCGAGAAGATCGCCGCCGCGCAGGAAGCGGTCGCCAGGGTGATCGAAGTCGACGACTTCGCGCCCGAAGCGCTGTCGCCGATTTACAAGAAGCCCGCCGATGTGCATCAGTTCTTCCAGGAACTGGGTGAACAGCGGGCAGCAAGCTGATGGCGCGACCGGTCTACATTATCGACGGCAGCCGGACGCCGTTCCTGAAGGCGCGTTCCGGGCCTGGGCCGTTTACCCCGGTCGATCTCGCCGTGCAGTGCGGCCGGCCGCTGCTGGCCCGGCAACCCTTTGCCCCCGATGCGTTCGACCAGGTGATCCTCGGCTGCGTCAACGTCATTGCCGACGAGATGAACCCGGCACGCGTCGCCGCCCTGCGGCTCGGCATGGGCGAGGCCATGGTGGCGTTCACCGTGCAGATCAATTGCGGCTCCGGCATGCAGTCGATCGACACGGCGTACCGCTATATCCGCGAAGGCAATTCGGACCTGATCCTGGCCGGCGGTGCCGAAGCCCTCAGCCATGCGCCGCTGGTCTGGCCGCAGCAGGGCGTGCGCTGGTTTGCCGGCCTTGCCGGCGCCAAGGGTATTTTGGCAAAGCTCGCGGCGCTCGCCAAAACCCGTCCCAGCTATTTCAAGCCGATCATCGGGCTGGAGCGCGGGCTGACCGACCCGATCACCGAACTCAACATGGGACAAACCGCCGAAAAGGTCGGTTATCTCTTCGGGATCACGCGGGCGCAGTCGGATTTTTATGCCGCCGAAAGCCACAAGCGGCTTGCCAATGCGCAGGCGCAAGGCTGGCTCAAGGGCGAGGTCGAAACCGCGTTCGCGCGAGACGGCAAGTTTTATGACCATGACGACGGCGTGCGGCCGGATTCGACGCCCGAAAAGCTGGCGGGGTTGAAGCCGGTGTTCGAGCGGCCGTGGGGCCAGGTCACGCCGGGCAATTCCTCGCAAATCACCGACGGCGCGTCGTGGGTGATCCTGGCCTCGGAAGAGGCGGTTGCCAAACACGGCCTGACGCCGAAGGCGATGATCGTCGACAGCCAGTGGTCGGCGCTCGATCCCTCCATCATGGGGCTCGGCCCGGTGCTGTCGTCGAACGAAATCCTGAAGCGCAACAAACTGGCGCTCGGAGATATCGAAACCTGGGAATTGAACGAGGCGTTTGCGACACAGGTGCTTGGCTGCCTCGCCGCCTGGAACGACGAAAAATTCTGCCGCGAGATTCTGGGCCTCGACGGCGCCGCCGGGCCGATCGATCACGCCAGGCTGAATGTCGACGGCGGCGCCATCAGCCTCGGCCATCCCGTCGGCTGCAGCGGCAACCGCATCGTACTGCATCTCGTCAACGCGATGAAGCGATTGGGAACCAGGCGCGGCATCGCCACCGAATGCATCGGTGGCGGGCAGGGCGGCGCCATGCTGATCGAGACGGTGTGATCATGGATAGCAGGATCATGGACCTTCTCGGCGACCGCGTGCTCGAACTCGGGCCCAGGCCCGAGCCCGACAGCCCCTACCGCCATTTCAAGCTGACCCGCGATGCCGACGGCATCGCCTGGCTATTGTTCGACCGCGAAGGCGCCAGCGCCAATACATTGTCGGCCGACCTGATCGAGGAACTCGAAACGGTGCTGGCGGCGCTGGAAGGTCAGCGCCCCACCGGGCTCGTCATCCGCTCGGCTAAGCCGTCCGGCTTCATCGCCGGCGCCGACGTCAACGAATTTCGCGGCGCCGCAGATCCGTGGCCGGTCGAAATCGCCATCGGCCGTGCCCATACGGTGATCGACCGCCTCGAAGCCCTCAAGATTCCGACGGTCGCGGTGATCCACGGTTTCTGCCTCGGCGGCGGCCTCGAAGTCGCGCTGGCCTGCCAATCGCGTATTGCGATCGATGGCGCGCGCTTCGGATTTCCCGAGGTGATGCTCGGCCTGCATCCCGGCCTCGGCGGCACCGCGCGCTTCACCAAGCTGGTCAATCCGATGCAGGCGATGACCCTGATGCTGACCGGCAAGACCATAGACGCCCGAAAGGCGAAATCGCTCGGGCTGGTCGACGCGGTGGCGGAGGAGCGGCATGTCCGCAATGCGGTGCGGGATGCGGTGTTCGGCCGCCTGAAGCGTGCCAAACCGGGGCCGTTGAATGCGATCCTGAACCTCGGCCCGGTCAGGGGTCTGCTCGCCAAACGCATGCGCGCCGAGGCCGGCAAGGCCGCGCCGCAGGAGCATTATCCCGCACCCTACGCGTTGATCGATCTCTGGGAACAGCATGGCGACGACAAGCTCGCGATGCTGCGGGCCGAAAAGCCCTCCTTCGCCAAACTGATGGTGACGCCGACGGCGCAGAACCTGATCCGGGTATTTTTCCTGCGCGAACAGATGAAGAAGCTCGCCGGCAGCGGCAACAGGATCAAGCACGTCCACGTCATCGGCGCCGGCGCGATGGGCGGCGACATCGCGGCCTGGTGCGCCGGCCAGGGCTTTCGCGTCACGCTGGCCGACATGAAGCCGGAACCGATCGCCGGCGCGATCAAGCGCGCCTCCGATCTGGTCGGCAAGATCCTGCGCAAGCGGCCCGATGTCCGCGACGCGCTGGATCGGCTGGTGCCGGACATGGACGGCGAGGGCATCCGCAACGCCGATCTGATCATCGAGGCGGTACCCGAAAAACTCGAACTGAAGCAGAAAATCTATGCCGCGCTGGAGCCCCGGATGAAGCCGGGCGCGATTCTCGCCACCAACACGTCGAGCATTCCGCTGCAGGATCTGCGCACCACCTTGACAAAACCGGAGCGGCTGCTCGGCCTGCATTTCTTCAATCCGGTGTCGCGGCTGCAACTGGTCGAGGTCGTCAGCCATGACGGCAGCGATCCGGAGATGCTGAAGGCGGCGCTGGCCTTTGTCGGCGCCATCGACCGGCTGCCGCTGCCGGTAAAGAGCTCGCCGGGCTTTCTCGTCAACCGAGCGCTGACGCCTTACATGCTGGAGGCGATGGTGATGCTGGACCAGAAGATCGACAAGTCGGTGATCGATGCCGCGGCGGTGAAATTCGGCATGCCGATGGGGCCGATCGAACTGGCCGAGCAGGTCGGGCTCGATATCTGTCTCGATGTCGGCGACATGCTACGCTCGAAATTCGGCGACCAGCTGCCGCCGACACCGGCCTGGCTGCGCGAGAAAGTGGCAAAGGGCGAACTCGGCCGCAAGACCGGCAAGGGATTTTATCTCTGGAAGGACGGCAAGGCCGACAAGAGCGCGGTGTCGCCCTCGATGCCGGAGCCGACGGAGGAAATGATCGACCGGCTGGTGCTGCCGATGTCCAATGTCTGCGTCGCGGCGTTGCGCGAAGGCATCGTCGATGATGCCGACGCGGTCGATGGCGCCATGATCTTCGGCACCGGCTATGCGCCGTTCCGCGGCGGTCCGCTGAATTATGCGCGCAGCCGCGGAGCCGAAAACGTCGTCTCGGCTCTGCACGCACTGGCGGACAAGTTCGGCGACCGCTTCGCGCCGGATGCCGGCTGGGAAAATTTCAGGTGACCGACGCAAAAGCCGGTCATGCGCCGCTCAACGCCGACACCGGGCCGCGCGGCGATCTCTGCATCCGCACCCTGGCGATGCCGGCCGATACCAACGCCAACGGCGACATCTTCGGCGGCTGGTTGCTCAGCCAGATGGACGTCGGCGGCGGCGTGTTCGCGTCCAAAGTCGCCAGATCGCGCACCGTGACGGTGGCGATCGAGGCGATGAATTTCCGCAAAGCGGTTTACGTCGGCGATCTCGTGTCGGTGCACGCCAATCTGGTCCGGGTCGGCCGAACCTCGATCACCGTCCACCTCGAAGCCTGGGTGCTGCGCCGCAAGGAGATGCAGCCGATCCTGGTAACCGACGGCAATTTTACCTATGTCTCGATCGACGACCACGGCCAGCCGCAGGTCATCCCGCGCGATGAGCCGCCGATCTCGGCCTAGGGGCTTTCTCACGTCATCTTTTGCGCGCCACGATGTAGGGACGGGCGCCGTTACCCTTGGTCGCATGGTCTTCGGTGGCGAGAATGTCGAAGCCTGCGGCAGATATGAGTTGGCTCAACTCCGTTGCCCGGAATACGCTGACATTGGGTGCCTTCCCGATCGCGCGCATCGCCGGCAACAACGCAAGCCGGATGAGCGGGTTCATATCCCCGAGGCAGGGTGTCTTGGAGATGAACAACCCATCCGCTGAAAGCAAGGCATGGACGCGGCGCAGCGTGGCGGGCGGATCGCGGACCAGATGGAGATAGTTGAACCCCAGAACTGCATCAAACTGCCCGCCTTCAGGAGCAAGCGTCTCCGCGGTCGCGGTGCGGAAGACCAGCGACGGGACAGGACCGGCGGAACGTTTCTCTTCGGCGATCGCGATCATTTCAGCGGAAATATCCGTCGCATAATAGCTTTGCACATCGCCTGCAAGCCGCAGCGCCGTTGTTCCGGTTCCGCAGCCCAATTCGAGCACCCTGTCGTCTGGTGCCAGCAAGGCGCGGGTCCGCTCCAGCGAGCGTTCATACCCGGCCTGATCCGCAATCGCAGCCGCCGCATACTTCCTTGAAGTCCGGTCCCAGAAACGGACGTCACTTGCTGTGCTCATTGGTGGAGGGATCCTCTGTGGGAGCTAACATATGCGCGGAAGAGGTAAACTGTCTAAATTTCCGGTCATGATCTAAAAATACATATACGCAAATGCAAGGAGGCGATTTGAAAGGAATAGCGCGGACAGGCTCCGTTCATTACCGCTGTATGGCGGCTGCGTGCGCTCTGGTCACGCTGTCTCCCGATCGAGGTAGTCCCGGAGATAAACGAGACTGATAATGGTCATCAACGCCGCGGCGATGGGCGTCGCGAGGGCGAGGCCGAGAATTCCGAACAGCACGCCGAAAAGCAGTTGCACCGCGATGATGAGCGCCGGCGGCAGCGACACCTTCTCCTGCTGGATCAGCGGCGTGACCACATAGCTCTCCAGCGCCTGCACCCCGAGGTAGATGGCAAGAACGATCATGAGCGTGGTGCTGCCTTCTGGCATGGCGAGGAGCAGCGCCGGCGCGACCGCGATGACGGGGCCGATGTTGGGGATGAAGGCGAGTAATCCGGCTATCAGTCCGAGGGCGAATGCGAGCGGCACCCCGGCGAGCCACAGGCCCAGTCCCGTGAGCACGCCGACGAGCGTCATGGCGAGGAGCTGGGCCGACAGCCAGTTGCGCAGGGTTGCGGCGGCTGCGCGCAACACCTCTTCCCCGTTTTTCCGGATCGAGGGAGCCAGGAGCAGAGTCAGTCCACGCGTGTAGACCTTTGGATCGAGCGCCCCGTAGAGACCGATGAAGAGGATGATCACGAGGTTGCCCAGCGCCCCGAACGTCGAGGAAACAGCGGATACAGCGGCGGTCCGGCCCTCCGACGAGACGAATGATGCAGGCGTGAGACGATCGAGGAGCGGTGGTCCCCAGGAAAAGTCGGCGATGCGATCGCGAAACGCCTCGAATGCCTCGGGAAGCCGGCGCGTCAGTTCGTCGATCTGCTCCGCGATGGCGGGCGCTACCGCAACGCCGAAGGCGGCGAGAGCGAAGACGATGCCCAACAGGAAGAGCCCGATGCCCCATCCATCCGCAATGCCAACCTTGGTTGCGATCCAGGAGCCGCCGCCGTGGAGAAACACCGCCAGGAGGACACCAGCGAAGACGATCAGCAGGACATCGGGCGCCACAAGCAAAAGCGCGGTCAATGCGGCTATCAGTACCAGCAATGACGTGGAGCGCCTCGTCATGATCCCCCCGGCTCAAGCGGGGTGGCCGAACCCGCTTCTCGCCTCCCGGTGGCAACGGCCGGCTCATCCCGGTGCCTGGCGATCTTTGGATGCCTCTCGCTCCACCGCCTCCGGGCATAGGCCTGAAGGTCCGCGACGCTGTCCGCCTCATCCACGATCTCTTCGCCGATCAGCGTTTCGATGAGATCCTCGAGCGTAACGATGCCAGCCGTGCCGCCATATGCATCGACCACCAGGGCGACATGACGGTCGTTGTGGACGAGCGTGTCGAACAGTTCCTCAAGCAGCGTGGTCTCGTTGACGGTTTCGAGGTTCCGCTTGAGTTTCATCAGTCGCTTCTGCCCGTTACCATCCAAGGCCTCGAATAGCAGGTCGGTCTTGAGAACGAACCCGGTCACCTTGTCGACGGTGCCGTCAAAGATCGGGATGCGAGAAAACCGCAGGTCCTGCTTGCGAGTGATCGTTTCGCTGATGGTCGTGGCCGCGCCCGCTCCTCACAACGCCTGCATCTCGCCCCTGGCCCAGAATTCGCGCAGCTTGAACTTCTGGATTTTTCCCGATCCCGTCAGCGGAAAGGCCTCGACCACGAACCAGTGCCGCGGCGTCTTGTGATGAGCGAGCGAGGCGCGCATGTAGGCCGACAATTCCTCCTTGTCGA
>NZ_JAUYQU010000192.1 GCF_030697065.1 Bradyrhizobium sp. | reverse complement strand
CGATGCGCTGGTACGCGCTGGGCGTCGATTATGAAATGGCCGGCAAGGACCTGATCGATTCCGTAAAACTGTCTGGCAAGATCTGCGCCGCGCTCGGCGGCCTGCCGCCGGAAGGTTTCAACTACGAACTCTTCCTCGACGACAAGGGCCAGAAGATTTCCAAGTCGAAGGGCAACGGCCTCACCATCGACGAATGGCTGCGCTACGCGTCGCCGGAATCGCTGTCGCTGTTCATGTACCGCGAGCCGAAGTCGGCCAAGCGGCTTTATTTCGACGTCATCCCGCGCAATGTCGACGACTACCAGCAGTTCCTCGACGGCTTTTCGCGGCAGGACGCCAAACAGCAACTCGCCAATCCGGTCTGGCACATCCATGCCGGCCGGCCGCCGGCCTCCGACATGCCGGTCACGTTCCAGCTGTTGCTGACGCTGGTGTCGTCGTCGAACGCGGAGAATGCGGAGACCCTGTGGGGGTTCATCGGGCGCTATCGTCCCGGCGTGACGCCGCAGAGCCATCCGAAACTCGACGCCATGGTCGGCTACGCCATCAACTACTATCGCGACTTCGTGGCGCCGACCAAGCAGTTCCGCGAGCCGACCGAAAGCGAACGCGTCGCCTTGCAGGACCTGCGCGACGCGCTGTCGAACATTCCGGCGGATGCGAGCGCGGAAGACATCCAGAACGTGGTCTACGAGATCGGCCGCCGCGAGCCGTTCCTCGATCCGGTCAAGAAGGGCAAGGACGGCCGCCCGGGCGTTTCGCTCGACTGGTTCAACATGCTCTACCAGGTGCTGCTCGGTCAGGAAAAAGGCCCGCGCTTCGGCTCGTTCGTCGCGGTCTATGGCCTGACCAACGCGGTGAGCATGATCGACGGCGCGCTGGCACGGTCGGCGTAGGCTTTCTTCCTGCTTCCCTTGTGGGAGAAGGTGGCGCGAAGCGCCGGATGAGGGGTCTTTATCCGCGGAGACAGACCCCTCACCCTTCTTCGCTTCGCGAAGCCACCCTCTCCCACAAGGGGAGAGGGGAAGAGGAACGCGCGCTGCGACAATTCGGGATGGCAGGCCCGCTCCAATTTCCACCGGGCTCCCGTCCAAACTGCGCTATACTGCCTGCCATCCGAACGCTTCAAGCCTCCGTCGAGGGGCAGGCAACATCACGGGTTCAGCAGGGAGCACACGCATGCAGTTCAGGGTTTCGCCGAAAACGCTCGATAATTACAGCGCCGAGGAATGGCAGGCGCGGGTCGATCTCGCCGCCGCGCACCGGCTCGCCTTCAACCAGGGCTTCAGCGAGGGCATCTTCAACCATCTGACCCTGACGGTGCCCGGCCGTACCGACCGCTACTACCAGATTCCGTTCGGCATGCACTGGTCCGAGGTGACGGCGTCGTCCTTCATGGAAGTCGGCATTGATGACGGCGAGGTCAAGCGCGGCGAGGGCGACGTCGAGCGCTCCTGCTACTGCATCCACGCGCCGATCCACAAGGCGCTGCCGCAGGCCAAGGCGGTGTTTCACACCCACATGCCCTATGCCAGCGCGCTGACGCGGCTGGAAGATCCGCGCATCAAGGAGATCGGCCAGACCGAGGTCGGATTGATGGGCGAGATCGCCTATGACGACGAGTACACCGGCCCGGCGCTCGATCCGGCCGAAGGCGCCCGCCTCGCCGGCGTGATCGGCGACAAGAAGGTGCTGTTCATGGCCAATCACGGCATCTCCACGGTCGGCGCTTCCGTCGCCGATGCCTATGACATGCTGTATTACGTCGAGCGCGCCGCGCAGGTGCAGATCTACGCGATGTGGACCGGGCAAAAGCTGAAACAGTTGCCCGAACCGGTGGTTGCGAAGACCATGCGCGACATCGGCGGCAGCAGCATGTTCGAGGGTCCCAGTGCTGCGCAGCGGCACTTCGATGCCCTGAAGCGCATGCTGGACCGCAAGGAGCCGGACTACACGGAGTAGGCCTTCACGCTCCGAACCTCATCCCCGAGCAGCCGCGCGCACTTCGCGCGGCGCCTCGAAGGATAGTATGGGAGTTGCTTGCTGCAATGAAGCGACTCATCAAGACCGCATTGCTTCGATCCCTCAGCCTGCGTACACAGGTTCGGTTGGCGTATGCCCTCCTGAACAACGTTACCGCCTCGGCGTCGAGAGATGACGCGCATCTGCTTGAATGGTTGTTCGCTAAAGTGGACCTCCAGCAAGTCTTGCTTGAAGATCGCATTCGTCAGATCAAGTTTTCCGGCCGGGTCATTGCGGATGGCGCAGCTCCGGGGGTACGGCCTCCCCTCCAGACATGTCTCATGGAGGATACTTCGCCATGGACGCAACAGGCACGAATATCCGATGCGAATGCAATTCCAGGCATGATTTCGGAAGAGGAAGGTCAATACTACGAGTATATCGGCCGATTATATCGGGGGCACGGCGAGGTAATCGAGCTCGGCCCATGGTTGGGAAAGTCGACGCGGCATATCATTCGCGGATTGGACAAAAATCCGGAATTTCTTGGCAGGCAGCTTCACGTTTTCGATGACTTCGTCTGGCGCAGTTCCTGGATGAACCGGCACGGCGATTGCGAACAGCTGCCTGATCATGCGGATTTTCATCACCTCTTCGAGAAATACGTTCACGGCATTCGCCAACGTCTCGCCGTGACCCGGGGGAAGATTGTCGATTACGATGGAAATGAGGATCTTGCACAAATTGACTGGAGCGGCGCGCCGATCGAGATCATGTACGTCGATTGCGGTCGGACCTTGCAGGTGAACGAGGCATGGTATCGGATATTTTCTCCAAGCCTGATTCCGGACATTTCCCTTCTGATAATGCAGGATTGGCGAACACATCGCGAGAGGCCTCGCCTGTCCTATAACGAGACTCACTGGTTCACGGCCGCGCATCCGGAGCTGGAGATCGTTCATGAGGTAAAGGACGGCGGTATAGCCACCTTTCTTTACCGGGGTAAGCGATGATAGCGGGCTCATGCGAGACGACATGGCTTGCTCAACTCGTCATGCGCGGGCTTGACCCGCGCATCCATCCTTCTTCGCAGGACTCTTTGTGTTGATGGATTGCCGGGTCAAGCCCGGCAATGACAACTTCACTACTGACTCACCCACACGATCCGCGCGATCCATTCGACCTCGCCGGGTGCCAGCGTGCGGTCGACATGAACAGGGTCGAGCGATGCCAGCTCCATCGTCCTCGCGGTCCGGCGCTTCAGTTCCTTGACCATCATCTCGCCGCCGGTGGTCTTCACCACCACGCGGTCGCCGCGGCGGATCGCCGTGCCCGGCGACACCACGATGACGTCGCCGTCGCGATAGGCCGGCCTCATCGCGTCGCCCGAGATCTCCAGCGCATAGGCATGTTCGTCGCTGACCGCGGGCAGGCCGACCGCGTCCCAGCCGTTGCCGGCGGGGAATCCGCTGTCGTCGAAATGCCCGCCGGTGGCCGCCTGCGCAAAGCCGAGCAGCGGCACCGACCGGACGGTCCGCGGATTGTCGCCGATCAGTTCCACGAAGGTACCGATCGAGGTGTTGGTGGCGGCGAGCGACTTGGCCACCGATTCGGTGGATGGCCAGCGTTCGCGGCCGTCGGCGGTGATGCGCTTGGACTTGTTGAAGGTGGTGGGATCGAGCCCGGCGCGCCGGGCCAGCGCCGAGGCCGTGAGGCCGGCGCGCTCGGCCAGCCGGTCCAGCGCGGTCCAGATCTGGTCGTGGGTGAGCATGCGCGGCGCCTTCGGAACTTTGGCCATGGCTCGTTCGCAGGTTAGGAATTATTACCTTAGTAAGCCCGTTTCCGGCGCCGGCGCAAGGCCGTGAACCCGGCCCTTGAAGTGGGCAGGGTGCGCCGATACGGTCGGCAACATGTCCGGAAATTCCGGAAAAACCTCAAGAAACTCACGCAGCAGGCAGGACGTTCGGCAGGTGCGCAGGATCTACAAGATTTGTCCCGCCTCGGCCTGGCGCGAGGCCGAGCGGCAGGGCGTGTACCGGGGCAGCGCCGACGATGCGCGCGACGGCTTCATCCATTTCTCGCAAGCGTCGCAGGTGGCGGGGACGGCGAGAAAGCATTTCGCCGGCCAGACCGGCCTGTTCCTGATCGCGGTCGATGCCGATGCGCTGGGCGAAGCGCTGAGGTGGGAGCCATCGCGCAACGGCGAACTTTTCCCCCACCTCTACGGCGAACTCGATCTCGGCGCGGTCACCCGGGTCCAGGAGATGCATGCGCGGTCCGACGGCTTCCACGACGTCCCGGAACTCGAGCCGTGATCCGCGCCTTCGACGCCTTTTCGCTGCCGCTGCTGCGCTGGTTCGATCCGGAGGATGCGCACCGGCTGGCGATCCAGGGCCTGCGGCTGCTGCCGCCTGTCCGCACCAGGCCGGACGATCCGAAACTGGCGGTGCGGGCGTTCGGCCTGAATTTTCCCAATCCGGTCGGCATGGCCGCGGGCTTCGACAAGAGCGCGGAAGTCTCCGACGCGCTGCTGCGGCTCGGCTTCGGCTTCGTCGAGATCGGCACGGTGACCCCAAAGCCGCAAACCGGCAATCCGCGGCCGCGGCTGTTCCGGCTGGAGCGCGACGAAGCCGTCATCAACCGCATGGGATTCAACAATGACGGCGCCGATGCGGTGCTGCGCCGGCTGGCGGCGCGCGCCCATCTTGGCGGCATCGTCGGGGTCAATGTCGGCGCCAACAAGGATTCGGTCGATCGCGTCGCCGACTACGTGCGGCTGATCGAGACCTTTGCGCCGGTGGCGAGCTATTTTACCGTCAACGTCTCGTCGCCGAACACGCCGGGCCTGCGCAATCTGCAGCAGGCGTCGGCGCTCGACGATCTGCTGGCCAAGGTGATCGACGCGCGCGAGCGCGTCAGGCAGAACGCCGGCGACTCGCCGGTGCTGCTCAAGATCGCGCCGGATCTCAGCCTCGCCGAACTCGACGATGTCGTGCATATCGCCCGCTCGCGCCGGGTCGACGGCATGATCGTCGCCAATACCACGCTGGCGCGGCCCGCGACCTTGCGCGAAAGCAACCGCGCCAGAGAGCAGGGCGGATTGTCGGGCCGGCCGCTGTTCCGGCTGGCAACGCGGATGGTGGCGGAGACCTATGTGCGCGCCGAGGGCGCGTTCCCGTTGATCGGTGTCGGCGGCATCGACTCCGGCGGCGCCGCGCTGACGCGCATCCGCGCCGGCGCCAGCCTGATCCAGCTCTATTCGTCGCTGATCTACAAGGGCCTCGGCCTCGTCGAGGAAATCAAGAACGATCTCGCCTCGACCCTGCTGCGTACCGGCCGCGACTCGCTGTCGGAAATCGTCGGCGCCGATGCCGCGACGATTACCGCCGAGGA
>NZ_JAUYQU010000139.1 GCF_030697065.1 Bradyrhizobium sp. | reverse complement strand
AACGGCATGCTGGCGCTGATCGGGGATCCGCGCTTTGCCCCGGTATTCGCGCCCGGCAGCCGGGCCGAGGTCTCGATTGCCGGGCGGCTGGAGCGGCCGGGACGCCCTCCCGCACTGGTTTCGGGGCAGATCGACCGGCTGGTGGTGACCCCGGCCGAGGTCCTGATCGTCGATTTCAAGACGAATCACGCTCCGCCGACCGCCGAGGCCGAAGCTCCCCTGGGCTATATCCGGCAACTCGCACTCTACCGGGCGGTACTGCAGAAGCTTTATCCCCAATTGCCGGTTCGCGCCGCGCTGCTCTGGACTGAAACCCCTGATTTGATGGAGATATCCACTCCTGCGCTGGACGCACAACTGGCAACCGTGGTCCGGGGGGATGACCGAGCTTGACCCGGCAAGACCGCGTTCATAGGTTGATTGCATGATCCGGCGGCGATTCTTATCCCGCGTCTTCCCCAACCGAACGAGGTATTTCCATGGCCGTTGGCAAGGTTTCTGACGCCGATTTCGAAGCCGAAGTGCTCAACGCGACCGGGCCGGTCGTGGTCGATTTCTGGGCCGAATGGTGCGGCCCCTGCCGCATGATCGCACCCGCGCTCGACGAGATTTCCGGCGCGATGGGTGATAAGGTCAAGATCGTGAAATTGAACGTCGACGAGAGCCCGAAGACGGCCTCGAAATACGGCGTGATGTCGATCCCGACCCTGATGATCTTCAAGGGCGGCGAGATGGCTTCCCGCCAGGTCGGCGCCGCGCCGAAGGCGAAGCTGCAGCAGTGGATTACCGCTGCGGTCTGATCCAGGTCTCGCAATCATCTGGTTCTGACGGCCGGCGCTTCGCCGGCCGTTTGCGTTTGGTGGGATGCTCCTATTCCCCTCTCCCGCTTGCGGGGGAGGGAAGACGGCCGATCCGCTGCCGCTTGCCTCTACCGCACCCATCCGGTCGCCAGCGCGGATGCGAATTCCGGATAGCCGTTGCGCCGCGCCAGCGCCGCCATCGCCTCGTGATCGTACGGCACGTGCCGGAAGGTCACGCGCCACGCGCTGCCGACCAGTTCCAGGATCGCGTAGCGCGCGTCCGGCGTGCCGGCCTCGATCAGATGCGGATACGGCACATTGTAGGAGAAGCCGGGGACGCCGACGCTGCCGGGGTTGACCACCATGCGGCCGTCGCCGAGCCGGACCGCGCGCGCGATGTGGGTATGGGCGCACAGAATCAGCGACTGGGAAATTCCCTCCGCTTCCTTTTCGATGATCTCCCGCGCCGACAGCGTGACCGAGCCGTCGGGCTTCACCGTCTCCAGCCAGTAGAGGTCGTCATTGCCGGGTGTGGCGTGGCAGAGAAAGACCTGATCGCGATAGACCAGCGTCGGCGGTATGGTCCGCAGCCAGGCGAGGTGTTTTGCGTCCAGTTGCGCGTGGGCAGGCCGGTCCCACGAGCCCATCTTCTCCGGCGGCCGGTCGATCAGATAGCGGTCATGATTGCCGAGCACATGGACGGCATCGAGGGCCATCAGCGCATCCATCGTCCGCCCTGCTTCCAGCGGGCTGCTGGCCATATCGCCGAGGTTGACGATCGCATCGATTCCTTGCGCGCGGATATCGGCGATCACGGCTTCGAGGGCGAGACAGTTTCCGTGCACATCGGCGATCGCGGCAAAGCGCATGGCGGTTCCTGTTATGGTTCGTCTCTCTATCTCGGCGGGGTACCGTTGTCGGCGAGCACCTGCCCCGCCAGATACAGCGACCCCGTGATCAGGATGCGCGGCGGCACCTCATAGGCCAGCCGCGCCAGCGAACGCAAGCCGGCCTCGACACTGCCCAGCGTTTCCACGCGCATGCCGAGCGCGCGGGCGGCATCCGCCAGCCGGTCCGGCGACATCGCATGGTCGAGACCCGGTATCGGCACCGCGATGATGTGGCGGGTGAGGCCGGCGAAATTGGCGAGAAAGCCGCTGGCATCCTTGCTGGCCATCATGCCTGTTATCACCACCAGCGGCCGCGATACCCGCTCTTCGAGATCGCCCAGCGCGGCCGCGACGACGCGCCCGCCCTCGGCATTGTGCCCGCCGTCGAGCCAGACTTCGCAGCCCGGCGGGGCCTGATCGACCAGCGCGCCCGACGCCAGCCGCTGCATCCGCGCCGGCCATTCGGCGCTGACGATGCCGGCCTCGAAGGCCGCGGCGTCGACCTTGAGGGTATCCAGCGCGCGCAGGGTCGCTATGGCGAGCCCGGCATTGTCGAACTGATGCCGGCCAAACAATTTGGGCGCCGCCAGATCCATCAAGCCGCGTTCGTCCTGATAGACCAGCCGTCCGCGCTCGACCCCGACATGCCACTCCTGCCCGGCGCCATACAGCGGCGCGTGCATGCGCTTCGCCTGCGCCTCGATGATGGCGAAGGCGTCGGGCGATTGCTCGGCGCAGATCACCGGCACATGGCGCTTGATGATGGCGGCCTTCTCGCCGGCAATCGTCGTCAGCGTGTCGCCGAGAAACTCGGTGTGGTCCATGCTGACAGGCGCGATCACGGTCGCCAGCGGCGACTCGATCACATTGGTGGCATCGAGCCGGCCGCCGAGACCGACTTCCAGCAGCACCACATCGGCCGGGTGCTGCGCGAACAGGCAGAATGCCGCCGCGGTTTCGATCTCGAAAAGGGTGATGGGCGCGCCGGCATTGGCCCGCTCGCAATGCTCCAGCGCCGCGCGCAGCTCTTCATCGCCGACCAGCGCGCCGCCGCTCGCTGCGCCCAGCCGATAGCATTCGTTGATCCGCACCAAGGAGGGCGAGGTATAGGCGTGAACGCGCAGGTTCGCGGCTTCCAGGATCGCCCGCAGATAGGCGATCGTCGAACCCTTGCCATTGGTGCCGGCGACGTGAATCACCGGCGGAAGATTGTGTTCGGGATGTTCGAGCCGCTGCAGCAGCAGCTGCATCCGCTCCAGGCCGAGATCGATCCGATCGGGGTGCAGCGCGGTCAGCCGTGCGATCAATTCGCCGAGCGGCTGATCTCGATTGGCCGCAGGTGGGTTCACGCCTGGGGTGCTGCCGTCGCCGTATCCGCACCTGAATCGATATCGTCCGGCTCGATCGCGGGGGTTGCGGGCTTAGCGGCGGTTTCCGCCGCCGGCGATTTGGTCAGCAGCCGGCACAGCCGCGCCAGAGTCGGTCGCAGATCGTGGCGATGCACCACCATGTCGACCATGCCGTGGTCTTTCAGATATTCCGCGCGCTGAAACCCTTCCGGCAGTTTCTCGCGGATGGTCTGCTCAATCACGCGCGCGCCGGCAAAGCCGATCAGCGCACCGGGCTCGGCGATCTGCACGTCGCCCAGCATGGCATAGGAGGCGGTGACGCCGCCGGTGGTCGGGTTGGTCAACACTACGATATAGGGCTGCTTGATTTCCCGCAGCATCTGCACGCCGACGGTGGTGCGCGGCATCTGCATGAGGGACAAGATGCCTTCCTGCATGCGGGCGCCGCCGGAGGCCGCGAATACGATGAACGGCGCATTCTTTTCGACCGCGAGCTCGAGCCCGCGCACGATCGCCTCGCCCGCGGCCATGCCGAGCGAGCCGCCCATGAAATCGAAATCCTGCACCGCGATCACGACGCCGGCGCCCTCGAGCTTGCCGTAGCCGACCTTGATGGCATCGTTCAGCCCGGTCCGGGCGCGCGCATCCTTGATGCGGTCGGCATATTTGCGCTCGTCGCGGAATTTCAGCGGGTCGGCGGTCACCTCGGGCAGCGCCACGTCGAACCAGGTCTCGTTATCGAACACCGATTTCAGCCGCGCCACCGCGCCCATGCGCATGTGATAGTTCGATCCGGGAATCACGAACTGGTTGGCCTCGACGTCCTTGTAGAACACCAGCTGCCCGGAATCCGGGCACTTGATCCACAGATTCTCCGGCGTCTCGCGGCGCAGGATGCTCCGGATCTTCGGCCGGACGACGTTGGTGAGCCAATTCATGCTTCGCTCCGAAATGCGGTGATATCCGCATCAACTGGAATATATGGCGGTGCGGGCATGCTCCGGCAAGCCGCCGCCAAGGGTCTATCTCCACCGCAATTGTGGCTTATTCGGCGGCCTGTTTGGCGCCCCGGACCCCGTGGGCCAGGGCGGATACCAGATCGGCGACGGCGCCAACGGTTTTCGCGGTCGCCTGGCCCCCGGCATCGAGGCTGGCAGCCAGCGCATCGACCAGCGCGGTACCGACCACGGCGCCATCGGCGGTCTCGGCGATGCCGCGGGCCGCCTCCGGGGTCCGGATGCCGAAGCCGACGCAAACCGGCAGTTTGGTATGCCGCTTGATGCGGGCGACCGCTTCGCCGACCACGGCGGTATCAGCGCTGGCACTGCCGGTGATGCCGGTAATCGAGACGTAATAGACAAAGCCGGAGGTATTGGCGAGCACGGCGGGCAGCCGCTTGTCGTCGGTCGTCGGCGTCGCCAGCCGGATGAAATTCAGCCCCGCCTTCATCGCCGGCAGGCACAATTCGGCGTCTTCCTCCGGCGGCAGGTCGACGATGATCAGCCCGTCGACCCCGGCGGCATTGGCATCGACGAGGAACCTGTCGACGCCGTAGATGTAGATCGGATTGTAGTAGCCCATCAGAACCAGCGGCGTCGCGTTGTCGCTTTTGCGAAACTCGCCGACCATCGCCAGCGTCTTCTTCAAGGTCATGCCGGCCTTCAGCGCGCGCATTCCCGCCGCTTGAATCGACGGACCATCCGCCATCGGATCGGTAAAGGGCATGCCGATCTCGATGATATCAGCACCGGCCTTCGGCAGCGCCTGGACGATCGCAAGCGAGGTCGCTGGATCGGGATCGCCGGCCATCAGGAAGGTGACGAAAGCCGAGCGGCCCTGTTTTTTCAGTTCTGCGAACCGGGCATCGATGCGGGTGGTCATGATGCGGCGCCCGCTGTGCTATACCTCTCCCCGCCGGGGAGAGGTCGGCTGCGCAGCAGCCGGGTGAGGGGGATGGACAAGTTCAAGGAGAGAGCCCGAAACCTTCGCTCGTCACAAACGAGCGCAGAGGCGAAACTTTGGCAGGCGTTGCGCAATCGGCGGCTGGCGCGCTGGAAGTTTCGCCGCCAGCATTCGATCGATCGGTACATCGTCGATTTCGTGACACTCGACGGAAAACTGATCGTCGAAGTCGATGGCGTGACGCACGCCGAGCCGTCGGAACTGGCGCGAGACAAAGCCCGGACCGACGTATTGGAGGCCTGCGGATTTCTCGTCGTCCGCGTTACCAATACCGACGTGTACGACAATCTCGAGGGTGTCCTCGAAATGATCGAAACTACGCTTCGATCAGAGTGAGCCGAAAGACCCCTCACCCGGCTGCTGCGCAGCCGACCTCTCCCCGACGGGGAGAGGTAAAGAAAGTGGCGACGCCCAATGTTCACTTCTTCCCCCGCAAAATTTCCGCCACCTGCGGGATGTCCTTGTCGCCGCGGCCGGAGAGGTTGACCACCATCAGGTGATCCCTGGGCCGCTTCGGCGCGAGTTCCATCACCTTGGCGATCGCGTGTGCCGTTTCCAGCGCGGGGATGATGCCTTCCTGCCGCGACAGCAGCTGGAACGCGGCCAGCGCCTCGTCGTCGGTGGCGCTGAGATAGGTGACACGCCTGGTCTCGTACAGCCAGGAATGCTCCGGGCCGATGCCGGGGTAATCCAGCCCCGCCGAAATCGAATGCGCGTCCTGGATCTGGCCGTCATCGTCCATCAGCAGATAGGTACGGTTGCCGTGCAGCACGCCCGCCCGGCCGCCCGCGATCGAGGCCGCGTGCAGCTGCGTCAGGCCGTGGCCCGCCGCCTCGACGCCGAATATCTCGACGCCTGGGTCATCGAGAAACGGATGAAACAGGCCGATCGCATTGGAGCCGCCGCCGATGCAGGCGACCAGCGAATCCGGCAGCCGGCCTTCGGCCTCCTGCATCTGGGCGCGGGTCTCGACACCGATGATCGACTGGAAGTCGCGCACCATCATCGGATAGGGATGCGGGCCGGCGACGGTGCCGATGCAGTAAAACGTATCATGCACGTTGGTGACCCAGTCACGCAGCGCCTCGTTCATCGCGTCCTTCAGCGTGCGTGTGCCCGACTGCACCGGGACGACCCTGGCGCCCAGCATTTCCATCCGGAACACATTGGGCGCCTGACGCGCGACGTCGACCGCTCCCATATAGACGATGCATTCGAGCCCGAACCGCGCGCACAAAGTGGCGGTGGCGACGCCGTGCTGGCCGGCACCGGTCTCGGCGATGATGCGCTTCTTGCCCATCCGCCGCGCCACCATGATCTGGCCGAGCACATTGTTGACCTTGTGCGAGCCGGTGTGGTTGAGCTCCTCGCGCTTGAAATAGATCCTGGCGCCGCCGAGATGTTCCGTCAGCCGCTCGGCGAAATACAGCGGCGACGGCCGGCCGACATAGTGTTTGAGATAGCCGTTCATTTCGGCGTGGAATGCCGGGTCTGCCTTGGCGTCGGCATAGGCCTTTTCCAGTTCGAGGATCAGCGGCATCAGCGTTTCCGCGACGAAGCGGCCGCCGAAATTGCCGAAATGCCCGGTGTCGTCAGGGCCGCTGCGGAACGAGTTCGGAAGATTGGGATTCATCGGACCATCAACTCTTCGGTGGCGCGCGCGGCGCGAATGAAACTGTGGATCATGTTGGGATCCTTGATGCCGGGCGCGCGCTCGACGCCGGAGGAAACGTCGATGCCGCCGGCGCGGGTGATGCGTACGGCTTCCGCGACATTGCCGGCATGCAGGCCGCCCGAGACCATGAAGGGCAGATCGAGAGCGAGCCCTTCCAGCACATGCCAGTCGAACACCGCGCCGAGCCCGCCGGGACGGGTGGCGTCCTTCGGCGCGCGGGCATCGAACAGGATGCGATCGACCACCGCGGCATAGCCCGGCAGCGGCGCCAGATCGGCCGCGGTCTCCACCGCCATCGCCTTCATGACCGGCAATCCGAAGGTCCGCTTGATGTCGCGCAGCCGCGCCACGGTTTCCTTGCCATGTACCTGCAGAATATCCGGCCGCAGTGCCTCCACGACATTGGCGAGCGTGGCGTCGTCGGCATCGACCGTAAGCGCCACCTTGAGGGCGCGGCCCTTGGCCTGTTGGCCGAGTTCGCGCGCGGCCTCGAGGCCGACATGTCGGGGCGAGGGCGGAAAGAACACGAATCCGACCATGTCCGCGCCGGCCTGCAGCGCGACGTCGAGCGTCTCGCGCGTGGACAGGCCGCAGATTTTCACGATCAGGGACATGGTTTCAAATCTGTTTTTCAAAGCATGTGTCGGGTGGCCACGGCAGGCCTCGGCAAGGCAGCAGACGGGGCGGGTTCTACAACGTCGCGTCCTGCTTGTCTCGCCCGCCGGACCCATAAGCGTTGCCCAGCGTCAACGCGGGAAGGCGCTGCTGGTCGCTGCGCTGGACGGCTGCGCCCGCCCGCAGATCGGCCAGTTGCGACCGCGCGGCCCGGGCGTCGGCCTCATGCCGGCGCGCGGAGCGCCGCCAGTGGCCCTGCCGGAACCAGGTTGCCGTCCCGCCCGCCACCACGCCGAGGATCGCCACCACGATGATGATCACAAACAGCGGCAGCGTCACCGCGACCGTCGGATAGCTCGAATTGAACGGATCGAACGACACCGTTACCAGATGGCGGTTGGCGACCGCAAAGATCAGGAAGAACAGACCCAGCGGAACCAGTACCAGAGCGGAGAAGAATTTTCGCATGATCATCTCTCGCATTGACGAAGGCCGGCCTGTGTCTCCCGCCACAGTCGGCGGAGTGACGCCGGTACGCGACGCCTACGCGCCGACCTCGGGAGTTGCGCCGTCACGGTTCAGTCGTTCGCGCATTTCCTTGCCGGTCTTGAAAAACGGAACGCTCTTCTGATCGACCGGTACATGTGCGCCGGTGCGCGGGTTGCGGCCGGCACGGGCGGGGCGATGCTTGACCGAGAACGCGCCGAACCCGCGCAGTTCGACCCGGTCGCCGCGCGCCAGAGCTGCCACGATCTCATCCAGGATCGCGTTCACGATATTCTCGACATCCCGCTGATAGAGGTGCGGGTTGTGCTCGGCGATACGCTGAACAAGTTCGGATTTGATCATCGAGATGCGGACCCGGTAGTATGCGACTATGCATTTCCGTGAAAATAGCTTGAACTGTCAAGACGCTAAATCGAATTTGGACGACGCGAAAAGGCGTGACAAACGGCCGGATTCAGGATTGCGACGATACCCGCAATGCGGGAAGACGGCGCCGACACCCGACTGATGCGGATCAATTGGTCCCCGCAGGCTGCCACAATGCCAGCATTCCATCGAGACCGAGGCGATCGACGGCCTGGACCAGGCCGGCATGCTCGACCTGGCGCGCGATCACGCTGAGCCCGAGCGCGTCCAGTGTAAACGAGGCCGCCGTTCGCAGAAATGTCAGGTCGCCGAGGCGCGGCGTCAGCTTGAAATCGCGCACCGGCAGATTGCGCTTGACGTTTTTCTCGGCGACCAGCCAGGCGACAGCGGTCTTCTCGTCGCCGAGCGCATCGACCAGCTTGAGTTCGACCGCCTGGCGGCCGGTGAAGACCCGCCCGTCCGCGACTTTCTCGAGCAACGCGTCGTCCATGCCGCGCCGCTGCTTTACTAGGCCGCGGAACCAGGCGTAGGAATCCTTGACCAGCGAATCGAGCGCTGCGCGCGCCTCAGGACTGGTCGGCTCGAAGCCGTTGGGCGCGGCTTTCAGCGGCGAGGACTTTACCTCCTCGACCTTGATGCCGACGGTTTTCATCAATTCGCTGAAATTCGGATACTGGAACAGGACACCGATCGAGCCGACCAGCGAGCTTTGCTGCGCCACGATATGATCGGCCGCGATCGCGCTGATGTAGCCGCCCGATGCCGCCAGTCCCTCGACCACGACCACCATCGGCTTCTTCGCCTTCAGGCGCACCAGCGCGTCATAGAGCTGCTCGGAGCCGGCCGTGGTGCCGCCCGGCGAATTGATGTGCACGACGACGGCCGCGGCACTGGATTTCTCCAGCCGCTCCAGCGCCTCGACGCGCGTACTGTCGCTGCGAATGAGGCCATCGATCTTGATCCGCGCGATCGAGCCCGACGTCGTGAACGCGCCGCGTCCGGCCGGCGTCGCCACCACGGCAACCGTGACGATGGCCGCGATCACGACCAGGGCGGCGAGCACCCGCCAGAACGTCAGCTTGCGGCGGATCCGGCGGCGATCGACGATCACGTCTGAATCAAGCGACATCGTGAATTCTCCTGCGGAGCGGTCGTTGAAGGGCGGCACGGTATTCTCCGCGCAGCCCTAATATATCGTGCCTCAATTACATCAATTGCGATGCAATATGAAGAAAACAAGGCTCTGGCCCCTGGCGCAATTGCGCCCCGGTCCGGGTGGACGAAAAAGGGCCCCGGTCGTAACCGGAGCCCATTGATCGGGACGAGCAGGCGGAACTTACTTGTCGGTGCGCTGCTTGAGCGCGGTGCCGAGAATGTCGCCCAGCGTCGCCCCCGAATCGGAGGAGCCGTATTGCGCGATGGCTTCCTTCTCTTCGGCGACTTCCAGTGCCTTGATCGAGACCTGCACCTTGCGGGCCTTCTTGTCGAACTGGATCACCCGCGCATCGACCTTTTCGCCGACGGCAAAACGCTCGGCGCGCTGATCGGAACGCTCGCGCGCCAGTTCGGAGCGCTTGATGAAGGTCGAGAAGTCGGTACCGGTGATTTTCACCTCGATGCCGCTTTCCTTCACTTCGAGCACTTCGCAGGTCACGACCGCGCCCTTCTTGACGTCGCCCGGCTCGGCGAAGGGATCGCCTTCGAGCTGCTTGACGCCGAGCGAGATGCGCTCCTTCTCGACATCGACATCGAGCACGATGGCCTTGACCATGTCGCCCTTCTTGAAGTTGTCGATCACCTGCTCGCCCGGAAGCTTCCAGTCGAGGTCGGACAGATGGACCATGCCGTCGACATCGCCTTCGAGACCCAGGAACAGGCCGAACTCGGTCTTGTTCTTGACTTCGCCTTCGACCGTGGCGCCGACCGGGAACTTCTCGACGAACACTTCCCAGGGATTGCGCATGGTCTGCTTGAGGCCGAGCGAAATGCGGCGCTTGACCGAATCGACCTCGAGAACCTGCACTTCGACTTCCTGCGAGGTCGAAACGATCTTGCCGGGATGCATGTTCTTCTTGGTCCACGACATTTCCGAGACGTGGATCAGGCCTTCGATGCCCGGCTCCAGTTCGACGAACGCGCCGTAGTCGGTGATGTTGGTGACGCGGCCGGTGAAGCGCGCATTGAGCGGATACTTCGCCTCGATGCCCTGCCACGGATCGTCCAGCAACTGCTTCATGCCTAGCGAAATGCGGTGGGTCTCGTGGTTGATCTTGATGATCTTGACCTTGACGGTCTGGCCGATGGTCAGCACCTCGGTCGGGTGATTGACCCGGCGCCAGGCGATATCGGTGACGTGCAGCAGGCCGTCGATGCCGCCGAGGTCGACGAACGCACCGTAATCGGTGATGTTCTTGACGACGCCGTCGATGACCTGGCCCTCTTCGAGGTTCTGCACCAGTTCCTGGCGCTGTTCGGCGCGGGTCTCTTCGAGAACCGTGCGGCGCGACACCACGATGTTGCCGCGGCGACGATCCATCTTCAGGATCTGGAACGGCTGCGAATTGTTCATCAAGGGCGCGACGTCGCGGATCGGACGGATGTCGACCTGGCTGCGCGGCAGGAAGGCCACTGCGCCGTCGAGATCGACGGTGAAGCCGCCCTTGACCTGGTTGAAGATGACGCCGTGAACCTTCTCGTTGTTGTTGAAGGCCTTCTCGAGCTTGCCCCAGCTTTCCTCGCGGCGCGCCTTGTCGCGCGACAGCACGGCTTCGCCGAGCGCATTCTCGATGCGGTCGAGGAACACCTCGACCTCGTCGCCGACTTTAAGTTCGCTTTCCTTGCCGGGCCCTGCGAATTCGCGCAGCGCCACGCGGCCTTCGGTCTTCAGGCCGACGTCGATGACGGCCATGTCCTTCTCGATCGCAACAACGATGCCCTTGATGACGGAGCTTTCCTGCAGATTGCCGCCGGCAAAGGATTCATCGAGCATCGCGGCGAAATCGTCGCGGGAAGGGTTATAGGTAGCAGTCGAAGCCATTTGTTCTCCAGATGCGGGTGTCGCCGGCCATTCGGGTTACGGGGCGTATCGGGCGTGAAGTGTCGGGGTTCCGCAAACCCTGACGACCGCCTCGCAAAAAAATCGCGAGAGCGGGCCGGCAGCATGCCTGCACGTTCGATACGTTGATTGCATCCGGGACCTGAAACGAGCGTATCGACTTCAAAGACCTGGAGCGGGCTTTCCTCCAATGACGGCTGCGGTTTTGTTTGAGAAGCGCTCAAACCCGAAGCCGGCCCGCTCGGACGGCCTCGACAATGTCGATGGCGGCCCGGACGCCGCTTTCTATATCCAAATGCGAGTTATCGAGCAAGTGTGCATCCGCAGCAGCCTTCAGGGGCGCCGTCGCCCTGTTCTGGTCGCGTTCGTCGCGCCTGAGGATGTCGGCCAGCACCAGAGCCTCGTCGGCGTCCTCGCCACGGGCCCGCGCCTCCAGGGTACGGCGGCGAGCCCGAACTCCGGGATCGGCGATGACAAAGATTTTCACCTCGGCATGGGGACAGATCACCGTGCCGATATCGCGGCCGTCGAGCACTGCGCCCGGCGGATCGGCGGCGAACTGGCGCTGAAAACTGACCAGTGCTTCCCGTACCCTGGGGATGGCCGAGACCACCGAAGCGGCTTCGCCGACCAATTGGGTCTTCAGGGCGGGATTTCCGAATTTTTCGGGGTCGAGTTCCATTGCGGCGGCGACCGCGAGGTTCTCGTCGGTCAGGTCGGCCCCCGCGTCCAGCAGCGCCTTGGCCACCGCGCGGTAGATCACGCCGGTATCCAGATGACGATAGTGGTAGTGTTGGGCGAGCCGCTTGCCCAGCGTGCCCTTGCCCGAGGCTGCGGGTCCGTCGATGGCGATGATCATGCTGGCCTGTCTAACTTGCCTGGGTCTTGGCGGGTTGCGGGCCACGGGCGCGCCGGAGCGGCCGTTCCTCGGTGAAAATGTTGCGCGATGCGAATTCGGCCGGGCTGGCGAAGGTCAGGTATTCCCGCATGGCGTCCGATGGCGAGGCCGTCGTAAACCAGGGACTTGGCAACCGGCGCGCCGGATCGGAAGCCCATGGCGGAACGCGGCCGAGCCGGCGCTGCTTGGCGAGGTATTCGGCGATCGCGCCGACAAGCGCATCGAGCTTGACGTCGCCCGTCAATTTCGGCTCCCGCTCGATCGACGCGTACCGTGCCTGGTCCGTTGTCGCCAAATCGAACGCATCGACGAATTCAGCGAGAACAGCAGATCGCTCCGAGCCGGCCTGAATCCTCTCAACGGCGTCAGCGAGGGTATTTGGGCGCATCGATCCCTCCGTCACGGTTCATGTTCTTCAACAGAAAACGCTGCTTCTCGGAGGAAGCGGCACTGACCGGAAAATACCTTCCCAGCAACGATATTGCGTCCTCTACCGTCGAGATGCCGACAACCTGCATCAGGTTCAGGATATCGAGCCGCTCGGTTTCGCCGCGGAGCGGGTCCAGGATGCGCGCAGCTTTGAGCTTCAGGGCGAGCAAGTATTCTGCCGATGGCACCGACACCGCAAGTCCGGGCGGAGTTCCATCCCTCGGGAACGTCCCAAACTCCAGATGGTCGATCGCTTGATCCGCGAGCGCGCTGAGATGGAATGCTACCCCGTCATTGAACCAGTCGTCCTGCCAGCGATTCTTCTCGGCAATGTCGTGAACGATTGCCGCCAGCCACTCGGGCAGCGGATGTTCAAGTTGCGAGACATCGACATCCTCCGTGGCAAACCGGAAATTGCTCGCCAGCATCAGCGCGGAGCCGCCATAAACCGCGATCTGCAGCTTCGTTCCGGCCTTTACCGCAGCGCGCCCGATCTGGTCGAACGCATCCAGTAGCGCCTCCCGCTCGAAGGCTGCAGCCATCACGCGCTCCTCATGAAAACTCCGCGCCGAGCCCGCGCATCATCGGGATGAAATCCGGAAAAGAGGTGGCGATGAAGGCGGTGTCGTCGACCTTGACCGGCTTGTCGGAGGCGAGCCCCATCACCAGCGCCGACATCGCGATGCGGTGATCCATGTGGGTGGCGACCAGGCCGCCGCCGGGCACATGGCCTTTGCCTTCGACGATCAGATCGTCGCCCGAGATATCCACCTTGACGCCGTTGACGCGCAGCATGGCGGCGGTGGCTTCCAGCCGGTCGGATTCCTTGACCCGCAATTCCTGCAGGCCGCGCATGATGGTGGTGCCTTCGGCAAAGGCGGCCGCCACCGCCAGCACCAGATATTCGTCGATCATCGAGGGCGCGCGCTCCGGCGGCACCTCGACGCCGCGCAGTTTCGAGGCGCGGACCCGGAACTGGGCCATCGGCTCGCCGGCATCGCCGCGAACCTCGCTTTCCTCGATCGAAGCGCCCATTTCGCGCAGCGTCGTAAACAGCCCCGTGCGCAGCGGGTTGGTCATGACATCGGACAGCACGAGGTCGGAACCCGCGACGATCAGCGCCGCCACGATCGGGAACGCCGCCGATGATGGATCTGCCGGCACCACGACACCGGCGCCGTGCAATTCGGGTTGTCCCGTCAGCACTATCTTGCGGCCGTGGGCACCTTCAGGGGTCGAAACGATCTGCGCCCCGAAATGCTTCAGCATCAGTTCGGTGTGGTCGCGGCTGGCCTCGGTCTCGATCACGGTGGTGATTCCCGGCGCCGCCAGCCCCGCCAGCAGCACCGCAGACTTGATCTGGGCCGAGGCCACCGGCGTGCGGTACAGGATCGGCAGTGGATCGCGCGCGCCCTGCAGCGTGAGCGGCAGCCGGCCGCCTTCGCCGCTCGCCACCACCCTGGCGCCCATCAAGGCCAGCGGATCCACGATCCGCCGCATCGGCCGCGATCGCAGCGACGCGTCGCCATCGAAGACGGCCGTGATCGGGCAGCCGGCCACGGCGCCCATCACCAGCCGGCAGCCGGTACCTGAATTGCCGAAATCGAGCGGCGCTTGCGGCTGCGCGAACCCGGCCACGCCGACGCCGCGCACGACCCATGCAAACGGACCGGTTCGCTCCACCTTCGCACCCAGCGCCCGCATCGATTTGGCGGTATTGAGTACGTCTTCGCCCTCCAGCAGACCCGAAATGCGGGTTTCGCCGACCACCAGCGCGCCCAGGATCAGCGCGCGGTGGGAAATCGACTTGTCGCCGGGAACCCGGACGTTTCCGGTCAGGGGGCCGCTGGCGCGGGATTCAAGCGGCGTGGGCTGGTCGGATTGGGTCAAGATTGTGTCCTCTGCGGGGGCGGCAGGTACCACATAGCCAGTGTCACGTCACGCCACTGTCGGAATGCGCGCAGAGCGCTATTGACAGGGGCGTGGCAACTAGCCAAGTGAAGCACCGTTTTTCGACAAATTCCCAGGACTCCCCACGTGGCCAAATCCGATCTCGGAACCAAACGCATTTGCCCGACGACGGGTAAGAAATTTTACGACCTCAACAAGAACCCGGTGATCTCACCCTATACCGGCGAGGTGGTGCCGATCGCGCCGATTCCGCCGCCGCGGACCCGCGCCGACGCCGCCGCGCGCGCGGCGGCTGCCGCATCCGCTGCTTCGGCCGCAGAAGCCGTGGAGCCCGCCGAGGCCGAGGAATTGGTGCCGCTCGAGGAGGCCGACGCCGAGGCGAACACCGGCAAGGTCAAGGCGAACGTTCCGGAGTCCGAGGACGATATCGACATCGACGAGACCATCGAAGCCGACGATGACGATGAGTCCACCTTCCTCGCCGACGAGGAAGAGGGCGACGAGGACGTCACCGACATCATCGGCGACGTCGGCAGCGACGAAGAGACTTGAGATCGACCCTGAACTGTGTTCAGGGTTTTTCCCCGCGAGTCGCCCAAGGCACGCGGGAAAGTTAAGGGGCCATAGCTCAGCTGGG
>NZ_JAUYQU010000156.1 GCF_030697065.1 Bradyrhizobium sp. | reverse complement strand
GAAGCGCGCGACATCGACCGGCGCGGTCTGCGGCATCATTGCCGGCTTCGGACTGTGTCTGTTCTATCTCGTGACGACACGCTACTTCCCGGGCGCCGGTGTGAAGTATTTCGGCATGACATCGTTGCTGAACCCGATCACGGGGGCACCCCTGGTCGATCTGGCGAAGGCCATGGCATTGCCAAATGCCATGGAGTCCTGGCCGGCCGTGGCCCACCCGCTGGTCAACAAGGTGGGCTGGTTCGGCCTCACCAACATCGCCTGCGGGATGCTGGGAGCCCCGCTCGGCTTCGCCGTCATCTACGTGGTCAGCCTTCTCGGCAAGGAGCCGTCGAAGGAAATGCAGGCCTATGTCGACGACATCCGCAAGCCGCGGGGCAGGACAACGCTCGAAGAGAAGACCACCTAGGAGCGCTGCAATACCTCTCGATAAACGGGGCCCTCCGGGGCCCCGTTTTGTTTTCGAAGACCTTGCGTCCGCTCTTGCCGGGCAAGTCGGCGCTTGCCATTGTTGCGTGCGATCGTGGTGTCGTTACACATCCCGGTTGATCGATTGTAGAGACACTGCGGGAGGCATCGGACTTTGGATACGGCAACCTCTATCGCCACCTATTGGTACTATCACCTGCCGAACTTCGTTCTGGCGGCGTTGATGTACACCATGCTCGGCCGTTTCCTGCTCGGCCTGATGGTCGATCCGGATTCGCCCAATTACATCTGGCGGTTCTTTTGCCGGTTCACCGATCCGGTGATCGGCGTGATCGCGGTGGTGACCCCGAAGGTGACCGTTCCCGCCGTGCTCTGGCTGTTCGGCTTCGTCTGGATGTTCTGGCTGCGCGTCGCGTTTCACTACACCTTGCTGGTGCTGAACCTCGCCCCCAAGCTTGGTGGAGCGGCGTCATGAACCGCAATTTCTATTTCATCGGCATAGCGTTCTTCGGCATGATCAACGGCATATTCAACCAGCTGTGGCTGATCTTCTCATTGCTCTACGTGCAGACGATCGCCGGTCCCCTGCTGTTCGGAAACCTGTCGCTGACGCTGATGTTCGCGTCCTTGATGGTTTCGACCGCCACGGTCATTCTCGGCGGAATTCCGGCCGCCATCTACGAGCGGGTTACCGGCGCCTCGGAATCGAACGACGCCTCGCTCTGGATCTGGCTTGCGGGAACCGCGATCCTGGCGCTGCCTGCCGTCGGCAACTTTCTCAAAATCGGCCTCTAGCCGGCGCGCTGCCGATTGAGGGCGTGTGACCTTGCGGCTACGCTGCAGCTTCAGGTCCTGCGTGAACGGAGGGGCAGATCATGGACGCGATGCGCCGCATTGCCTATGCAACGGTGCTTCGCGCATGCGCCTTCGCGACACTCGCGATCTTCTGCGTCATGATCGGCCTGTCGTTTCTGCCGCGCTCCGCCTTTCAGGCGGGAGGTTTTCTGACCATCTTCATGACCCTGGTCCTCGTCCTGAAAGCCCATGAGGCCCGGACCAAGAATCACCGCCATACCGAGTTGTGGCTGTATCTTCCCAAGGAAAGCCGGCCACCGCAGGCCGTCGCACAGAAGATGGTATCGACGATCATGCGCGAGACCTATTTGATGTTCGCGCGCTGGACCGCGATCATCTCGATCGTGATGTGGAGCATCGCGCTTTTCTTCTCGGTTATCGGGCTTTAATCACGGACCACGTCTCATATCAGGTCCCTCCGGCAAACTGCAGCACGACCTCGCGGCGGTGCGGCGCGCGGCGATGCTCGACCAGATAGATCGCCTGCCAGGTCCCCAGCGCGAGCGCGCCCCCGAGCACCGGCACATGCAGCGAAGTCGCGGTCAGCATGGTCTTGATATGCGCCGGCATGTCATCGGGGCCTTCGGTGTCATGGCTCCACCCGGCATCCTCTGGCGCCAGCCGGCCGAGCGCCGTCATCAGATCGTCGAGCACCGACGGATCTGCGTTTTCCTGGATCGTCAGCGATGCCGAGGTATGGCGGATGAACAGCGTCACCGCGCCCTCCTGCGCGCCGG
>NZ_JAUYQU010000128.1 GCF_030697065.1 Bradyrhizobium sp. | reverse complement strand
TCATGAAGGGCGGCTCGACATAGTCGAGATATGCCGCGCGGGCGTCGTTGCGGTAGATGCCGAAGATCACATCGGCCGTGCCGTCGCGGGCCGCCGCCTGCGCCGCCTCCCACGAACCGAAGTCCTTCGACGCCACGTCCTTGACGCCGAGTCTGGCGGCGATGCCGCCGACGAAGCTGGCCGCTGCGCCGACGATCTTGCCCTTGGCCGCCCAGGCAATCGGCGGATAGGACGGATGGCCGGTGATCACCAGTGCCGCACAGTCCGGGCCGGCCTGCGCCTGCGCCGGCGCGGCAAAGCCAAGCGACCATGCGAAAATGCCCGTCAGGGCCAGCAAACTATTCCGGCGCGTGCTCATGGGATGTCGCTCCTGTGCCCGGGACGACCGAAGCCGTGCCTTGCTGGCGCAGGTTCTAGCGGGTGGTCGAACCTGCAGTGCCAGGTGTTAATCGCAGGTTAAGGAATGCGATCGATGCCGGCATCGGTGCCGATTGACCGGGGAGAAATTCGCCATGCCCGGTTTTTGCAGAATCGCAGCGCCGACCGATCTCAATCGTCGACATCATCCTGCGGCCGTCCGAACAGATGCACGATCCCCGGCGTCGTGATCGAGACGAACACGAAGCGCGACAGATGGTGCGCGCCGACGAAGATCGGGTCGATGTGCAATGTCAGCGCCAGCGCCAGCATGGCGTCCATCGCGCCCGGCGCGAACGCCACGATGATGTTGGCGATCCGCACATCGGTGGTCAGCGCGATCACCGCGATGAAGGCGGCGGAGATGACGACGGCGATGGCGAAGGATCCAAGCGCGGCATGGACATGGCTGAGCAGCGTCCTGATCTGCATCTTCGCGAACCGCGTGCCGATCACGGCGCCGATGCCGACCAGCGCCACGTTGCGCAGCCAGTCCGGCATGGCGCCCTCGATCACCCCGCTGCCGTGCAGCAGGCTCGATGCGATCATCCCGCCGAACATCCAGCTCGCCGGAAATTTCAGCAGACGCAGGATCAGCGCAGTTGCGACCGAGGCCGCGACCAGGCCGGCGAGCTCGGGCGGCGTGGCCGCCGCGGCGGCCACCATGGACGGCGACGACGAAGCCATGCCGGTCAGCGCCAGCAGCAGCGGCAGCGCGGCGGTGAGGATGATGACGCGCATCGTCTGCACCACCGCGATCGCCGCGACGTCGGCGCCCTTCTCGGCGGCCAGCATGGTGATCTGCGACAGCGCGCCGGGGCTGCCGGCCAGCAGCGCCGAGGTCTGGTCCCAGCCATGAAACCGCTGCAGGTAAAAACTGCTGCCGAAGGTCGAGCAGAACGTCGCCACTGCCAGCAGCGCGATGGTGAGGGGATAGGCGCCCATATTGTGCAGCATCTGCTGCGACACCAGCGAGCCCAGCGATATTCCGAGCAGCAGCAGCACCGACTGGGTCAGCGCCGGGGGCATGCTGAGCGGCCTGCCGGCGATCGCGGCGATGCCGACCGCGATCATGGCGCCGGAGATCAGCCCGCCCGGCAGGTTGAGAAAAAGAAACAGCGCGCCGCCAGCGATGCCGATCGCGAGCGTCTCGGCGACGTTGAGGATCTTGCCGCGGCCGGCCAGCGCCGCCGCCATCGATGTCGGGATCAGGCTCACGCCGCCTTATGGCAAATTTGGCTGGGCGCCACCACTGCGCTGCCGCGACTGCAGCAATGCGCGCCGCCAGTCCGCGCAATGTCGCGAGCCAATCCGTCTGCAAACATCCTGCACGCACCGTGCTCGCAAAACCCTGACCAACCCCTCACCTCCGCACGCTTCGGTTGCGTTAGGCTGCAGGCCTCCGATCATCATGCACCAGGGGAGAATGCAAGCATGACCATCCAGGCAAGACTAATCTGCGCGGTCGCCGTCTCGGCCTTTGCCGCGATCGCGGCGACGTCACCGGCGCAAGCCCTGACGCCGCAGGAATGCAGCGCGAAATACCAGGCTGCCAAGGCCGCCGGCATGCTCGGCGACCAGAAGTGGAGCGACTTCCGCAAGGCCCAGTGCGGCGCCGACGCCACCGCCGCGCCGGCTGCCACATCGACTGCCGCGACCGCCGCCCCGAAGGAGGCGATCGCCCGGCCGAAGCAGGAAGCCGCGGCGCCCTCGGTGCCCCAGGGTCCGGCGGTGTTTCCGTCCGCCATCGATCCGAAATATGCCAGGGAAACCGCCAGCAAGGCGCGGATGCATACATGCGCCGACCAATGGAAGGCCAACAAGGCCGCCAACACCACCGGCGGCCTGCGCTGGATCCAGAAGGGCGGCGGCTACTGGAGCGAATGCAACAAGAAGCTGAAAGCCTGAGTCGGCCGGAGCACGACGCGGCCGGTCGGGTTTGCAGCCGGCCGCGTTCAGGCGGGGAGCAGCTTTTCCGCCGATTGGGTGATCAGCGGCACCATTGCGGTTCCCATGCCGCAAGCGTAGGGATTCGGAGAAGCTCTCTCCAGGATTCCCGCCGCGGCGGCGAGGTTTTAGGCTCAATGATCTCGGATATGCAGGGCGTGCTGGGACTGGCGTCGGGCGCGCTGGTCGGCTTTTCGCTGGGGCTGGTCGGCGGCGGCGGATCGATCCTGGCGGTGCCCTTGATGGTCTATGTCGTCGGCGTGCCTGACGCCCATGTCGCGATCGGCACCAGCGCCATCGCGGTGGCCGCCAATGCCGCGGTCAACCTGTCGAACCACGCGCGCGGCGGCACGGTGGTGTGGTCCTGCGCGCTGCCATTCGCGGCGGCGGGCATCGCCGGCGCGTTCGCGGGCTCGGTTCTCGGCAAGATGATGGACGGCCAAAGGCTGCTGGCGCTGTTCGCGCTGCTGATGCTGGTGATTGCCGTGTTGATGCTGAAGACGCGGTCGCGGATCGGCCTGCCCGATGTGCAGATCACGATGGCCAACACGCCTGCCATTGTCGGCCTCGGTCTCGCGACCGGCACGCTGGCCGGATTTTTCGGCATCGGCGGCGGCTTCCTGATCGTGCCGGCGCTGATGCTGGCGACGGGAATGCCGATCATGAACGCGGTCTCCTCGTCGCTGGTGGCGGTGACGGCGTTCGGATTGACCACGGCGGCCAGCTACGCCTGGTCCGGCCTGATCGCGTGGGGTCTCGCCGGATTGTTCGTCGCCGGCGGCATCGCCGGCGGATTGGTCGGCACCCGTTCGGCGCGGCTGCTGTCGGCGCGGCGCGGCGCGCTCAACATCGTGTTCGCCGCCGTCATTATTGCGGTCGCGCTCTATATGCTGGCGCGTAACTTATCCCTATCTTGGGCGTAGGGCAGACAGGCCGGAATGCATCGGGCCGCGGCCGGGAGACTTCAGATGAGCCAATCGACCGATCGGGCCGCGGCCCAACCCTGGCCCGCGCCCACCAGGCGCCAGGCGCTTGGCGTGTTCGGGGCCGGCGCGATCATGCTCGGCGTGGGGCCGGGATCGGCGCCGGCGCAGGGCGACGAAGTGCTGACGGAAGCCCTGGTATTGCGCGATCCCGACATCCCCGTGGTCGGAAATCCCGCTGGCGACGTCACGATCGTCGAGTATTTCGATTATAATTGTCCGTACTGCCGCAAGATCGCCCCCGAACTGCTGCAGGTGGTGCAGAAAGACGGCAAGGTCCGTCTGGTGCACAAGGACTGGCCGATTCTGGGCCCGGTCTCGGTGATCGCCGCGCGGATGGTGCTGGCCAGCAAATACCAGGACAAGTTCGTCCAGGCGCACGATACCCTGATCGGCGTCACCTCGAAACTCACCGCGCCGCGCATCCGCGAACTGCTCGCCGGCGCCGGCATCGACCTCGACCGCGCCGACCGTGACCTCGCCACCCATGCCAAGGCGATCGACGCCATCATCAAGCGCAACGGCGATCAGGCCCTGGCCTTCGGCTTCAAGGGCACGCCGTCCTACATCGTCGGCAAATTCCGGGTGCCGGGCATCCTGACCGGCGAGCAGTTCGGTCAGGCGATCGCCGATGCGCGCAAGGCGGCAGCGCAGAAGTAGCGCCGGCATGCAGCAAAACGCCCCCGTCGGAGACGAGGGCGCATCGAATCGGCTGGGGATTGTTGCGGTTACTTCGAAGACAGCTTGACCCAGCCATCCTGTGCGCGCGTCTTCAGGCCGTTCCACTCGGACGCGGCGACGTCCCAGTTCACGATGGTTCGATTAACCGATGCCGCCTCTCCGTTGGCAACCGTCGAGGTCGACGATGAATCGTACACGTAGATTCCGGCGGTCAGCAGCAGCGCCCCCAAAATCATTCCAACAAACATGCGCACGGTTTTATCCTCCAATGACAGCGGACAACGTCGTCGAGGCGGGATGGTTCCCTGTTCTAGGAGCGCGTCTTCCCCGTCGGCGCAGGTGTTACCGGAGCCGTGGCAGGCGGTGTCACGGCAGCCGTGGCGGTCACGATATTGAGCGATTTCAACTCGTCCGGCTTGAAGATGAACAGCCGGTCGTGCGGAGTCTCCATGGCATGCACCCAGACCTGCAGATCGATGCCCATCTCGCCGAGATAGCGCTGGCATCGTGCGGAAATATTCTGCGCGACGCTCATCTCGTTGCGCGACAGGCCAGGCTGCGCCGAACCGAGTGCTGCGACCTGATGCACGCCGATGGCCGCCTTGTCGCCGGCGCGGCGCTCGATGCCGCCGGCAAACATCAGCGGACATGACGACGCGCAGTATTTTCCGGCCTCGACTTCCGTCGCGAATTTGCTCTCGCGAATCAGCCGTCCCATCGCCAGCGCGTCGGTCACCGAGCCGCCCGGCGAATTCAGCACCACGGTCTTGATGTAGTCGCGGCGCTTGCCGACCTCGGCGGCGAAGGCTTCCGATATGCCCGGCGTGATGGTGCCGGTCGCGATCAATTTGCCGCCGCCGACCAGTTCGAACGTCATCGGCCTGGCCAGCACGCCATCCGCCTGCGGCACCGGCGCCAGCCGCTTGTCGCCGCCCGGCAGCCATGGCGCCAGAACCGATGGCATCATGGTCGGCAGGTCAAATGCCGGTGAACTCCGCCTGACCTCGGCGGGACCGGGGATTTCCGGTCCATTCAGCCATCCCTTCATGCCGGCAAGATCGAGCGCCAGGACGGTGACCGTTACCGCCACCACGCCGCCAAAAATCCAGCGCAGCACCGATTCGTCCGGATGGTCCGACAGCCAGACCTGAAAGCGTTGCCTGAGGCTCATCGATTGCGCCATCGCCATGCGCTCACTTGGTGTGCCGCGCCGAGGACAGCGGCGTGACGTTCTCGTCCGCCAAGGAAGACGGCTCGGCTGCGGTCGCGTCCTCCACCTTGGCTTCATTCGGGACCCGCCGCCGGGCTTCCTCGACCTCGCGGGCCATTTGCAGCGCCGCGACCAGTTCGCCCGCGGTCATGTTCGATGCGCTCACGGCGGGAAGTCCTTCGCGCCGGATCGCGGCATGCACGACGCAAAGGATCAGCACCAGCACGGCCGGCATCAGGTCGATCGAGATGGCGCCGGCCCAGCTCGGGATGAAGTCACCGGCGTAGCGCAGCACGGCTTCGGCAGGCGACATGGTCTGGAACCGGATCGGTTCGACCCGCGGCGTCGCCAAGATCTTGTCGGCGGCATCCGAGAGCGACGCGGCCTGCGCCGCGATCGAGCTTTCCACCTTGCCGACCACGGCGCTCTGGCGGTCGGCCAGATCGGCATTGCGCCCGCCGGCGGCCGGCGCAATGAAGCCCGAGGACAGGGACGTCGCGGCGCGCTTCACGGCCGGCGCGACCGAGGTCTGCTGCAAATTGGCGATGATGCCCGTCAGCGCCAGCGATTCGGTGGCGAAGGCGTCGCTGCGCGCCGAAATCGGCCCGCGATCGCTGATCAGTTCGCGCATCTTGGTGAGATGCTTGCCGCCCTGTTCGAACAGGACGGAGACGCGCTTGCCCGAGGCCTGTACCTCCTGGCCGAGACTGTCGAGCTGCCCCGACATCTGGGTCAGCAACTGCACGACGGTGCCGGATCCGGCGGTGCCGGTGAGCGAACCGGCGCGCTCGGCGTCCGCCAGCCTGGCAAAACGCAATGACGCCAGCTGGATGTCCGGCAGCAGCCCCTGCGCGGCGATCGCGTTGCTGTTGGCGGTGTCCAGATCGCGGGTGTAGTTCTGCACGGTAATGCCAAGATGCTGCTGGATCGCGGCGGCGCCGGCCAGCGCCGAGGCGTTCAGCCATGACGACATCGCCACGATCATCAGCGATCCCAGCAGCATGCAGCCGAACATTAGCCAGCGCCCGGTGCGGTCCACCACATGCGGCATGAAATGCATCAGGAAAATCCAGAAAGCATAGATGCCGACCGACACCGCCACCGAATAGATCACCGCGGCAAAGAACACCGTGGTCGGGCTGCCATTGAGAAGTTCGCGAACGCCGAGATAGGTGTAGACGCCGGCCGCCACCGCGAGGATCGCGGTGGTGAGTTTCAGCGTCACTTCGAGGCGGGCGACGCCCTTCGACAGCAGCAGGGAATTGGAGGCACGCGCAGGAGAGGGCGAGGCGGCAGTTTCGGAGGGCATGGATAAAAGTTCCGCTGCGGTAATGATCTGCTCTCACCAGCGCCCCCGCTGTGTTGCTAAGCCCTTCACTCCTGAGGATAAATTCAGACGAGATTATGTCGGCGATCACCTCTCGCCGCCCAGCCACTTCAATATCTCCGCATTGATCTCGCGCGGATAGGTATGGCTGAGATCGTCGAGTTCGCGGTAGGTGACGCCGGCGCCGGCGGCCGACAGCAAATCGCGGGTCTGCCGCGCCACCTGCACCGGGAACATCCAGTCGAGCGCGCCGTGCACGAGATAGACCGGCAGGCCGCGTAATCGCTCCGCATCGGCCATCTCGGCCATCAGCGGATGGAAGGTGGCGGAAACCGGCGCGAGGTGGGTGAAGGGGGAGCTGCTTTCGAGCCCGCTGACGTAGCAGAAGGTGCCGCCGTCGCTCATTCCGGTCAGCAGCAGTCTGGCGGGGTCGATGTTCCAGCGCGCCTGCACGGATGCGAGGATGCGCGCGAGGTTGGGGGAATCGGTGTCTTCGCCCATCAGGGCCCAGGTATTCTTGTTGTTCGACGTATCGCCGGTCGCGGTCGGTGCGACCAGGATCGCGCCATGGCTGCGCGCATCGCGCAGCCAGCTCCACAGGAAGCCGCGGCCGTTGCCGCTGCCGCCATGCAGCGCCATCACCAGCGGCCAGGCGCGGTCGGGCGTGTAATACTCGGGAACATAGAGCGAAAAGCCGCCGCGGCTGCCGGGTTCGTTGTGGTCGTGAAGGATGCCGGTGCCTTCCGGCGCGGGTTCCGCCAGTCGCGCCAGCAGGCCGGCATTGTCGCGCGAGGGGGGATCGAGGAAGAAGTTGGAGACCGGCGGCAGCCGGGCGGCCAGCGGATACAGCGCCTCCTGCGCGCGCGGGGCGTGGCGCAGCGCGCGAAACACCACCATCAGGTCGCCATTGCCATTCTGCACGGCGCGCAATCCCTCGAACGCCGCCAGCGCCGCCGCACTCGCGGCCTGCAGCGGCGCGCGCAAATGCGTGAATTCCTCCGGCCAGTCCGCGAGCCGCGGTAGCGCCGCCTGCAACGCCTGGTCCGGGGCGCCCGCGGCTTCCATCACGCGGCCGAAATCCGGCGGGTTGAGGTGGCGCGCGATGAAGGAGAGCGCCTCGAGCGATTGCAGCAATGGCGGCAGCACGGCCACGATGTCGTCCACCACCGCCTCGCTCATCGCGCCTGTCCTTGCGTTCAATGCAGCCGCGGCGCCTTCAGCAGTTTCGCGCGATCGGTGGAGGTCAGCACCACGTCGAAGGTGACGCCTTCATGGTAGACGGTGAGCGGCACATCGACGCCGGCGGCGCCGAGCGACCAGAGCTTGCGGTAGAATCCGATCTGGCTCGAAATCTTTTCGCCGGCGACGGCGAGGATGACGTCGCCGGCCTTGAGTTCGGCGCGCGCCGCCGGCCCCTTGCCGGCGATGCCGACCACCACGACCCTGTTCTCGATCTCGTGGGTGTACATTCCGAGCCAGGGCCGCGCCGGCTTGTTGACGCGGCCGAATTTCTTGATGTCGTCGAGCACCGGCTTGAGCAGGTCGATCGGCACGATCATGTTGACATGCTCGGCCCTGCCGTCGCGTTCCCGCTCGAGCTGCAGCGAGCCGATGCCGATCAGCTCGCCGCGGGTCGAGATCAGGGCGGTACCGCCCCAGTTGGGATGCGCGGGATAGCTGAAGATCGCCTCGTCTAGCAGATATTCCCAGTAGCCGGCGAATTCCTGCTTGGCCACGATGTGGCTGGCGACCGATCGGGTGCGCCCGCCGGCGCCGCCGACCACGACGCGGTCGCCGACCGCGGCGGCAGCGGAAGAGCCGAGCGGCAGCGGATCGAGATCGATGCGGCCAAGCGCCTGCACGAGGCCGAAGCCGGTTTCGAAGTCGAAGCCGAGCGCATGGCCCTCCACCACGCGTCCGTCGCCGAGATGCAGCCACACCGTTTCGGCCTCGGTGATCAGATAGCCGATGGTCAGCACCAGCCCGTCGTCGATCAGCACGCCATTGCCGGCGCGCTCGGTGCCCAGGGTGTCCGCGCTGAAGGCGTCGGCCGGGATGATCGAATGCAGCCCGACCACCGCCGCCAGCGCGCGGTCGAGATCGAAGCCGTAGTCGCCTTGGCGGGGCTGGTTCGCCGGCGGCACTTTCCATTCAGTCAATGAGGGCATGGAGTTCTCCTGGCCAAACCGCCGTGCGCGCGGCGCGTGCGAAACCGATGGCGATCTTATGTCGCAAACGCCTGTCTTGAAAGTGGCGTGACGGCAAGAGCTGGTGTCAGTTCCGCCATTCATCGTAGTCGCCCCTGACCGCCGCCACCATGGCCTTCACGGCGGCGTTGAACCAGCCGCGCGGACGCTGACCTCGATCATGCCTTCGTCGAGCCGCGCGGCGGCAGGATCCGGAAGTCGCGGCCTTGTTTCAGCCAGTTTGCGCGTTCGTCGCGCAACAGCGTGCGGCGGACTTTCCCCGAATCGTCGCGCGGGCCGATGCCGACGATTTCGAAACTTTCCGGCTGCTTGTAACGGCTGAGCCGGTCCGCGAGAAACCCGCCCATGCCGTCGACGACCTTACTGGCGTCGGCCCCCTCGACCAGTTCGAGGATGGCGTGAATCCGTTGTCCGAGTTCGGGGTCGGGCAGGCCGACCACGACGCAGGAGCGCACCTCGGGGTGAGCCGTCACCGCGGCCTCCACTTCGGCCGGATAGATGTTGGCGCCGCCGCGCAGGATCATGTCGGCGAGCCGGTCGCCGAGATAGAGGTAGCCCTCGGCATCAAGTCGGCCGATGTCGCCGAGCGATTCCCAGCCGTCGGGACGGCGCGTCGGCTCGGCGCCAAGATAATGGTAGGTGCTGCCGGGACCGTCATTGGGCAGGAAATAGATCTCGCCGGTCTCGCCTGTCGCAACGTCGTTGCCGTCATCGCCGATGATGCGCAGCCGCGCGGTGTCGCCGATCTTGCCGACCGAGCCCTTGTGCGACAGCCATTCGACCCCGGAAATCACCGTCGCGCCCTGCCGCTCGGTGCCGCCGTAGAGTTCGAATATCCGCTCCGGGCCGAGCCATTCGATCCATCTCTCCTTCAGCCAGGGTGGCATCGGCGCCGCCATGTGAAACACCACCTGCAGGCTCGACAGGTCATAGCCGTTGCGCACCGCTTCCGGCAGCGCCCAGATGCGGTGCATCATTGTCGGCACGAAATTGACCCACTGTACACCGTTGGCTTCGATCACGCGCAGCGCCTCCTCGGCATCGAACTTCACGAGGCCGCTGACCCGTCCGCCCGCGAACAACGCCAGGTGCGAGGCGATGAACGGCGCGTTGTGATAGAGCGGGCCGGGATTGAGCAGCGACACGCCCTTCGGGATTCCGAGGATCGGCTCGGGCGCCGTGTCGACCACGGCCGGCTGATGATCGAGGATCACCTTGGGCCGCCCGGTCGAGCCGCCTGATGTCATCGCCTTCCAGTAGCGCGCCACCGGGCTGTCGAGCGGTTGGTCCGAAAAACCGTCCGGCGCGAAATCGGCGGGCAGCGAATTAGGCGCGTTCCAGTCGGCTTCGCCGCCGACCACCAGCGACGGCTTGAGAATCTCCAGCACCGCGGCGGCTTCGCCCCGCGGCAGTTTCCACGACAGCGATGTCGGCGTCGCGCCGCATTTCCACACCGCGAAGGTGGTCTCGAAGAAGGTATTGCCGTTGGGCAGGCCGATGGCAACGAAATCGCCCGGCTTGACACCTTTTGCCATGAAGGCGCGGGCGCGGCGGTTGGCGCCGCGTTCGAGTTGTTCCCAGCTCAGCGTGTCCGTGCCATGGCTGACCGCTACACCGTCCTGCGGCTTGCGCTCGGCATACCAGCGCGGCACGTCGGCGGTGGGAATCAGCATGGGTGTCCTCCGTTGCGCGGTCTTGCTGCCGCAGCAAAGGAAGCTTTGACCGAACAAGACCGCTGCGTCCATACAGCCGCCGGCATGCGGGTGTCATCGGCGGGCAACCTGGAGAGTCCCATGCCTGCTGCTCACGCGAAAGCCTCTAGGTGACGAATCGGACCAGCTGGGAAGCCGCTTGCTCCAGCAGATCCGGGCTGAACCACACCGCCAGTCGGGCGAGAATCGAGCGGCTGACCCGCGTGCCGATGGCGCGCGCCCGTCCGGTTGTCATCGAGAGCGTCTTGACCGCTGTCTGCATCGCCGCCTCCATCCCTCTCAGGCAGGCTTGCTGCCTGACAGCGGTAGAATGGCAAACGAACATTCGCTCCAGTATCGTGCGAACGTATTCGCAACCCACACCTTGGTTTATCCAGCCGGACCGGAGGCGGGACCAGCGTGCCTGGAGTACCATCTGGTCTCATACGTAAGTGTGGTTCAACTTGTACTGAACGGTGGTAGAGTTGAAAAAAGGGGCGAGAGCGGGAAGTCTGGGATGGGTGGCGGCGAACCCACGGTACATATCATTGACGACGACGAATCGCTGCGGCGGGCGCTCGATGGTCTGTTCCGGTCGGTCGGACTCAAGGCTCGCGGCTATGGTTCGGTGCGGGAATTCCTCGACGGCGGGATCGAGGATACGCCGGGTTGCCTGGTGCTGGATGTCCGCCTTCCCGGGTTGAGCGGCATCGATTTTCAATCGCAGCTTGGCGACCATGGTATCCACTATCCCGTCGTACTGATGACCGGGCACGGCGACATCCCGATGTCGGTCAAGGCGATGAAGGCCGGTGCGCAGGATTTTCTGGCCAAGCCCTTTCGCGACCAGGAAATGCTCGACGCGGTTGCGGCCGCGATCGAACGCGACCGTCAAACCCGCAGCAGCGAGGACGGCAAGTCGCGGGTCCAGAAGCTTTTCACGACGCTTTCGCCGCGGGAACAACAGGTGATGATGCTCGTCACCAGCGGCAAGATGAACAAGCAGGCAGCCGGCGAGCTTGGAATCAGCGAAATCACCGTGAAGATCCATCGCGGTTCCGCAATGCGGAAGATGGGCGCCAGGACGCTTGCGGATCTGGTCCGGATGGCGGATCTGCTCAAGTCGACCGCAACCAGATCCCGGTAACCGTCGATCCGCCTCCCCGATGTTCGGCCATCCCTAACACCTCGGTATGATGTCCAAGCGGCGGTCGCTGTGTCACTGATTTTCCCTTGCCGGCGGACGGTCCGACCGGTTCGGGAAAGACAATTGGCGGCTCCCCTTCTCATCTCGATCGTCGACGACGATGCCTCGCTGCGCGAGGCGCTGGTGCGTCTGGTGCGATCGGCGGGCTATGAGGCCCGCGATTTTGGATCGGCCGAGCATTTTCTCGCCTGCGGCGCCGTCGAGACCTTTGCCTGCGTCATCACCGATATCCAGATGCCCGGCCTGAGCGGCCTGGAACTGGGGCGCCTCCTGCAACAGGAAATTCCGCGAATCCCGGTGATCATGATCACGGCGCGTGCGGAGCCGAACCTGAAGGACGAAGCCCATGCCAGCGGCGCTGCCTGCTTTCTGCGCAAGCCGTTCGAGCCCAACGCGCTGATTGATTGCCTGGAGCGGCTGATCGGGCTGCCGGCCTGACGGTGCTGCGACCGTCGGCTGTCATCGCTTTCCGGATCAGGTATGGTATCTCCTCGTGGCAATGATGCCGATCTGCCGAGGACTGTCGAAGCGATGACCGGGGACCCAGAAGCGATCCTTGACCTCGCCGCTGAAAGCATCTTCACCCGTGGTCTCGACGGCCGGATCCTGACCTGGAACAAGGCGTCCGAAGAGGTCTATGGCTGGTCGAAGCAGGCAGCCATCGGCCAGCACGCGCAGGAATTTCTGAAGACCGCGTTCTCCGATCCGGCCATTGAGGCTCAGGCGCAGGCGATCGAGCACGGCGCCTGGGAAGGCGAAATCACCCGGGTTACCGAAGCGGGCAAAACCCTGCACATTCTGGCGCGATGGTCGGTGCGCTGCGGAGCCGATGGCGCCCCGCTCGACATCGTCGAGACCGGACGCGACGTGACCGCGTTGCGAACATCGGAAGCCGCCCTGCGGTACAGCGAGCACCGCTATCACAATCTGTTCGGTGCGATGGCCGCGTCGTTCTGGGAACTCGATTTTTCCGGCGTGGTGCGGATGGTCCGCGGGCTCAATCTGCCGGGGTTCGCGGAACTGCGCGCGCATCTGCGAGACCATCCGGCCTTCGTGCGCGAGATGATGCGCGCGACCCGGGTCATCGACGTCAACCAGCATACCGTCGGATTGTTCGGGGCCGCCGAAAAAGAGCAGTTGCTCGGCAATGTCGAACCGTTCTGGCCGCCTGAAAGCACGCAGGATTACGCCGAGGGCGTGCTGCAGGCGATGTCACGAAACGCGAATTACACCACGGAATGCAAGCTGCGAAAAGCCGACGGCAGCACCTTCGACGCGCTGTTCACGGCCGCCTATCCGCCGCAGACCGCCGGCAAGGGCACCGTACTGGTCGGGGTGATCGACATTACCGCCCGCAAGAAGGCATTCGCAAAGCTCGAAGAGAGCGAGAGCCGCTATCGCAGCTTGTTCTACAACATGCCGGTGTCGCTGTGGCGGATGGACTCGAGCCGGCTGATCGCGGTCCTTGCCGATCTGCGACGGCAGGGCGTCACCGATCTGGACGGTTACATGGATGCCCATCCGGGATTTCTAGCGCACACCATGAACTGCGTCGAAGTTGCCGAGGTCAATCAGTCCACGCTCGATCTGTTCGGAGCCCGCGATCTCGCCGATATGAAAATTCCGGTCGAACGCTACTGGAAATCGTCTCCGCAGACCTTCCGCAATCTGATCGTCGCGCGGTTCCGCGGCGACCAGACCTTCGAGGAGGAAACGCAGATGAATGCGCTGGACGGGCGGCCGATCGATGGCCTGTTCACCGTGGCGTTCCCGCCGGCGCTCAACGAACTCGGCATCAGCCTGAACGCGTTCGTCGACGCCACCGAGCGTGTCCGGGCGCAACAGATGCTGCAGCGGGTTCAAGCCGATTTTGCCCATGCAAGCCGGGTATCGATGCTGGGCGAATTGACGGCTTCGATCGCGCACGAGGTCAACCAGCCTCTCGCTGCGATCGCGACAAATGCGGGAGCGGGCATGCGCTGGCTCGACCGACCGGTCCCCAATGTCGACGAAGTTCGTGCTTTGACCGGGAGCATCCTCGCCGACGCCCGGCGGGCGGCCGACATCATCGCCCGCGTCCGGCGCATGGCGACCCGGCGCGACACTGGTATGGCCGAACTTTCCGTGAGCGAAATCATCGAGGAATCGCTGCGGTTTCTTTCCCACGAATTGCAGGCGAGAGGGGTGAGCGTTTCGCTCGAATTGGAGAGTGGCGCGCCGCCTGTGTGGGGCGACCGTACCCAGTTGCAGCAGGTGCTGGTCAATCTCGTGGTCAATGCGGTGCAATCGATGTCCGGGACGGGCGCGCGGCGTCCCGCGATCCGGATAGAGACGGCGCTCGCCGACCCGGCAACCCTGCATTGTTGCGTGGAGGATAGTGGCCCGGGCATCGGCGCCGACCATTTCGGCCGGCTGTTCGACAGTTTCTTCACCACCCGGCAGGACGGCATGGGAATGGGCCTGCGTATCTGCCGCTCGATCATCGAAGCGCATGGCGGGCGTATCGAGGCGGACAACGACGCCCGCATCGGCGGCGCCCGGTTTTCGTTCACGCTGCCGGTCGCGAAGGACGTTCCGCGCCGGCAATGACCGATAGCGGATCATACCAGGGTGAACCGCGGATAACCGGCGGAAGCCTACGGATCCAGTTCGGTGTCCCAGTAGAGATAATCCAGCCAGCTGTCGTGCAGATAGTTCGGCGGGAACAGTCGGCCGTTGCGGTGCAGCTGGTGCACCGTCGGGGCGAACGGCGGCTGGCGCGGAAACATCCGCGCCTGCTGCGGCGTCATGTTGCCCTTGCGCAGGTTGCACGGCGAACAGGCGGCGACGACGTTTTCCCAGGTGGTCTGGCCGCCCTTGGAGCGCGGGATGATGTGATCGAAGGTGAGATCGTCATGCGCCGAACAATACTGGCAGGCGAAGCGGTCGCGGAGGAACACGTTGAACCGGGTGAAGGCCGGATGCGTGGTCGGCTTGACGAAGGATTTCAGCGACACCACGCTCGGCAGCTGGATCTCGAAGGAGGGGCTGTGCACCGCGCGGTCGTAATGTTCGACGATATTGACGCGGTCGAGGAACACCGCCTTGATCGCGTCCTGCCACGACCAGAGCGACAGCGGGTAATAGCTGAGCGGGCGGAAATCCGCGTTCAGCACCAGCACCGGCCAACCGCCTTGCGAGACATGTGCGTTCAAGTAACGCTCCTGACCCCCATGATACTGCGAAGCAGCATGAGTTGACATACTACAGGCAGCGTGACGGGATTGTGAAGAGCATTGAGGGGCTTATCCAGCGGGTCGGAACCGCGTGAGCGGCGCCGGCGGGGCCGAAATGCGGCAAAAACCACGCTGGCGTTCCTCCGGCGGCGACGCGCTAGATCTTCTCCAGCTTCTGCAGGCAGCGCACCACGCCGACCTCCGGCGGCATCGGCGTATCCGGAAAGCTGGTCTTCCAGTCGGTGACGCCGACTTCGCCGAGATAGATGTCGCCCTTGGAGTCCAGCGCGATGCCGTGCGGCGCCAGGAACTTGCCGGTCTCGATGCCGGGGCCGTTTTCGCCGCCGAGCCGGGCGATGCGCTGGCCCCTGGCGTCGACGATGGAGAGGCGCGGGCCGAGATTGGGCACCTTGCGGTTGACCGGCATGCCCGGGCCGAGTTCGCCGATGATGAAGTTGGGGGATTTGCCGCCGCAGGCGCACAGCGCGCAGGGCCGGTGCAGATTGTTCCACTGCGTCTCGTATTTGCCGTTGCCGTCGAACACCTGGACGCGGTGGTTCTCGCGGTCGGCGACATAGACCCAGCCGTCGGCGTCGGTGACGATGTTGTGGACGATGTTGAACTGGCCGGGATCGGTGCCGGGCTCGCCCCAGGTCTTCAGCAGTTTGCCGTCCGGCGTGTATTTGTGCACGCAGGCATTGCCGTAGCCGTCCGACACGTAGATCTCGCCCTTCGGCGATAGCGCGGTGTGGGTGCAGCGGTGGAACGGCTCGCCGCTCATGAAGGGGGCGGGCTTGTTGGGAATGCCGATGGTCAGGAGCACCTTGCCGTCGGCGGAGCACTTGCGCACCGTGTGATCGCCGTCGTCGGTGCAGTAGAGATTGTCGTCGGCGTCGATGTGCAGCCCGTGGGCGCGGTTGAACAGTCCTTCGCCCCAACTGGTGATGAAATTGCCCTTGCTGTCGAGCACCACCATCGGATGGGCGCCGCGGTTGAACACGTAGACGCGGTCCTTGCTGTCGACCGCGACGGAGGCAACGTCGGTCAGGCTCCAGCCATCCGGCAGCTTCGCAAAATTCTCCACCACGCGGTAGCGATGCTCGCCCGAACCGAGAATGGTTGGCATGAGCGATTCCCTCCTTCTTAT
>NZ_JAUYQU010000124.1 GCF_030697065.1 Bradyrhizobium sp. | reverse complement strand
GTTTCACGGCGATCAGGGGGCCCTGCGCGGGATCTAGAATGCGGTGCGGTCTGGCGGTGCGGATCAGCCGGTCGCCGATATATTTTCGCGCATTGTGGATGTTCATCACCTGCGCGTCCTTGACATAGGGATTGGCGATCTCGCGGTCGCGCGCCTCGATCTGGGCTTTCAGATATTCCGGCTTCAGCAGATTGTCGCCGCTGAGCGCGTTCATGGCGCCGACGAGATCCTCGAAATTGTCGCGCACGATGAAGTCGGCGCCGTTGGTCTTGAAGGCTTCGACCGGCGCGGGCGCGCCCTTGTTGGTGGCGCGCCGCGCGGTCGCCAGCCAGCTCCTGCCGGTGAGATCGGGGTTCTGTTCGGAGCCGGAAAGCGCGAACTCCTTCTTGATGATGCTCTGCGTCAGCACGAACCAGGAATAGTCGTAGCCGGTGCCCATGATGTAATGCAGCTGGCCCAGCGTGTCGGAGCCCGGAAACAGCGGCGCGGGCAGGCGCTTTCCGGTGGCGTCGAACCACATCGACGACGGCCCGGGCAGGATGCGGATGCCGTGGCGCGGCCAGATCGGCGCCCAGTTCCGGATGCCCTCGACATAATGCCACATCCGGTCGCGGTTGATCAGCCGCGCGCCGGCTTTCTCGGTGATCCCGATCATCCTGCCATCGACATGTTCGGGCACGCCGGAGATCATGTTTTTCGGCGGCTCGCCGAGGCGTTTCGGCCAGTTCTGCCGCACCAGGTCGTGATTGCCGCCGATGCCGCCGGAGGCGACGATCACGGCCTGCGCGCGCAGGCTGAACTCGCCGGCGGCCTGTCGCGAAGAGCTTTTGCCGCGCTCGACATCGTCGGGCGCGAGGATGGTGCCGCTGACGCCGTCGACGGTGCCGTTGGTGATGCTGAGCGCATCGACGCGGTGGCGGAATTTGAAGGTCAGGTAGCCGCTGCCCTGCGCCAGCTGCGCGCGCCGCTCGAACGGCTCGACGAGGCCGGGACCGGTGCCCCAGGTGACGTGGAACCTGGGCACCGAATTGCCGTGGCTCATCGCGTCATAGCCGCCGCGTTCGGCCCAGCCGACCACCGGGAAGATGCGGTGGCCCATCGCGCGCAGCCAGCCGCGCTTTTCGCCGGCCGCGAACGCCACATAGGCTTCGGCCCAGCGCCGCGGCCAGTGGTCGTCGTCGCGGTCGAACCCCGCCGATCCCATCCAGTCCTGCATCGCGAGATCGAAATTGTCCTTGATGCCGAGCCGGCGCTGTTCCGGGCTGTCGACCAGGAACAATCCGCCGAACGACCAGAAGGCCTGGCCGCCGAGGCTCTGTTCGCCCTCCTGGTCGACCACGATGACCCGCTTGCCGGCGTCGGCGATTTCGGTTGCCGCGACCAGGCCGGCAAGGCCCGCGCCGACCACGATTACGTCCGCATCCTGTGCCATCGCATCATTTTCCCCCGTTCCGGCGATTGAAGCCCGCACCCATTACCGCGGTCAACGGCAATCGGCAGGCAGCGGCGCAGGATGCGCCAAGCTCGTCAGGACGTAGAAGGATTCGTTCACTTGTTCCAGTTTGGGACCTTTCCCGCGGCCGGGTGCAGCGTGCATGCAACACTCAATTTGAATTTGTTTGGAGGGGTCTCCGCCATCTGGACAAAATCGCGATCCCGCAACACGCTGGCGATAAGCCTTGCATCGCACAAGGCAGCAGATTCGGGTTCGCAGGTTTGGACTGGGGCTGGAACATGAAGCTCGTGACGGGGTTGCTCGCGTCGGTTCTCCTGATGGCGGGGATGGGGGCGAGCCATGCTGTGGTTCGCATCGCCGATGACCGCGGCGGCCGGATCGGCACTTACGTCGACAAGTACCAGGGTCTGCGCAGCTCGGGCGAGCAGGTGATCATCGACGGTCTCTGCGCCTCGGCCTGCACCATCGTGCTCGGCGCGGTGCCGCACGACAGGATCTGCGTGACGTCTGCCGCCAGCCTGGGCTTCCACGCCGCATGGGATATCGGCGCCAATGGCCGCGCGGTCACCAACCCCGAAGCCACGCAGATGCTGTATTCGATGTATCCGGCGCCGGTGCGGCGCTGGATCGCGCAGCGTGGCGGGCTGAAATCGCAGATGATTTTCCTGCGCGGCAAGCAATTGCAGGCGATGTACAAGCCCTGCTACCTCGATGCGCAGGCCGCGCCGCTGCCGTCGTCGCGGCGGGACCGTGCGGTCGGTCAGCGTGAAGTGATCAGGCCCGATCCGGCCACGCTTGCCCGGCAGCCCGACTAGCCCTATCTGAACGGAACAGGCAGGCGAACCGGCGGCAACGCCGGTCAGTGTCAGCCCCTTCAGATGGTCGTGCATGGCTCAGCCGGTTTCCACGCAACCCGAATTGCCTTCGATCCTGTCGCCGGGACGTAAAGTCGCGTCGGCGATCGTTATCGGCAGCGCGGCGCTCGGCGCCATCGTCCTGACCGGCGCGCTGGGGCTCTGGTTCCATTACGGTACCGCGGTGTTTTTCGAGATGATCGCTTCCGGCATCTCCGCCTGCTTCTGATCCCGGGACATTAGGAATTTTCATGAAGGATCAACCCACCCGCGCGCAGGCCGTTCGTCCGCTGGTCATCCTCGCCGCCTTCGGCGCCAGCCTGGTGGTCGGCCTCGTGCTGTTGCTGTGGGTGTCGGGCGGATTGCGCAATGTGGCGGCCCCCGCCGCCATCGGCGGGCCGTTTCAACTGGTCGATCAGACCGGTCAGACCGTGACCGAGGCCAATCTCAAGGGGCGGCCGACGGTGATCTTCTTCGGCTTCACCCATTGCCCCGACATCTGCCCGACCGCGCTGTTCGAGATGTCCGAGGTGCTGCGGGCGATGGGCAAGGACGCCGACCGCGTCAATGCCTGGTTCGTGTCGGTCGATCCGGAGCGCGACACCGTGGGGGCGATGAAGGATTATCTGTCGAGCCTCGATCCGCATCTGAAGGGGCTGACCGGCAGCCCCGAGGCGGTGGCCAAGGTGATCTCGAGCTACCGGGTCTACGCGAAGAAGGTGCCGCTGAAAGACGGCGACTACACCATGGATCACACCGCGCTGATCTACCTGATGGACCGCGACGGCAAGTTCGTGGCCCCGTTCAACCTGAAACGGACGCCCGAGGAGGCCGCCGCCGACCTCAAGCGCTACCTCTGAGCCGGGGCAGGCTGGGGTACCCCGCGATAAACCACGTTCGCGTCGCGCGCCCGATGGTCTATAAGGCCGTCGAATCCGGAAAAACCGTCGTCAATGCAGCCGCAGATCCTCCTGTTCCTTGGCGGAAAGCCCCCTGTCCGCGCCATCCTGGCCGTGGCGGGGCTTTTGCTGGCTGTGACGCTGTCCGCTGGCCCGGTACAGGCGCAAATGCCGGCAAAGCCCGCCGTGGAGGCCGCCCCGCAGGCGGTGCCCGGGTTCTGGGACCCGCGCCGGCGGCCTGACAGGCCCGACCTGTCCCGGCTCAGTGTGATCCGGTTCCTGACCGAAACCGACTATCCGCCGTTCAATTTCACCGGCCCCGACGGCAATCCCGCCGGCTTCAACGTCGATCTGGCCAGATTGCTGTGTGAAGAGATCAAGGTGACCTGCACGGTCCAGATGCGGCGGTTCGAGACGCTGCTCGATGCGATCGTCAGCAACCGCGGCGACGCTATCATCGCCTCGCTGGCGGTG
>NZ_JAUYQU010000093.1 GCF_030697065.1 Bradyrhizobium sp. | reverse complement strand
AATGGGGCACCGGCGCCTATCTGGTGGCGACCTTGCGCCGTCCGCTCGACGCCCCGGCCCAGCGCATGCCGGGCCGCGCCATCGGCGTGCAGTGGTTCGCCATCGACCGCGCCGGCCACACGCTGGCGCTCGACATGCCGTTGCCGCCGACGCTGCGGCCGAATTCGCCGTTGACCGTGCCCGTGAAGATCGGCGGGCTGGCCGCCGGTGAACAGGCGCGCGTCGTCGTCGCCGCCGTCGACGTCGGCATTCTCAACCTGACCAATTACAAGCCGCCGGCGCCCGATGATTACTACCTCGGCCAGCGCCGCATGACCTCGGAAATCCGCGACCTCTACGGGCAGCTGATCGACGGCATGCAGGGTACGCGCGGCCAGATCAGGACGGGCGGCGATTCCGCGGGCGGCGAGCTGCAGGGCAGTCCGCCGACGCAAAAGCCGCTGGCGCTGTATTCCGGGATCGTCACGGTCGCCGCCGACGGCACCGCGTCAATCGATTTCGACATTCCGGAATTCGCCGGCACCGCGCGGGTGATGGCGGTGGCGTGGACCTCCACGAAACTCGGCCGCGCCACGACCGACGTCACGGTTCGCGATCCCGTGGTGCTGACGGCGACCTTGCCGCGCTTCCTGCTCAATGGCGACAAGGCCACCATGAGTTTCGACCTCGACAATGTCGAGGGTGCCGCGGGCGACTACACCGTCAGCGTCAGGACCTCGGGGCCGGTGAAGGTGACCGGCAATCCCTCAACCACGGTCAAACTCGCAGCCAGGCAGCGCACCTCGATGTCGCTGGCGCTCGATGCCGGCGGCGCCGGCACCGCGAAGTTCGATGTCGACATCAAGGGGCCGGGCGGGCTGACGCTGGCGCGGCATTACGCGCTCGACGTCAAGGCGGCGACGCAGATCCTGGCGCGCCGTTCGATCCGGACCCTGGCAAAAGGCGAGAGCCTGACGCTGACCTCCGACATGTTCTCTGACCTGGTGCAGGGCACCGGCGGCGTTTCGCTGTCGGTCAGCCTGTCCACCGCGCTCGACGCCGCGACCATCCTGAAGGCGCTCGACCGTTATCCGCACGGCTGTTCGGAGCAGATCACCAGCCGCGCCATGCCGTTGCTCTATGTCAACGATCTGGCGGCGGGCGCGCATCTGGCCATGGATACCGCGGTCGACCAGCGCATCAAGGATGCGATCGACCGGCTGCTGGCGCGGCAGGGCTCGAACGGCTCGTTCGGATTGTGGTCGGCCGGCGGCGACGATTCCTGGCTCGATGCCTATGTCACGGATTTCCTGACCCGCGCCCGCGAAAAGGGATTCGCGGTGCCGGATGTGCTGTTCAGGAGCGCGCTCGACCGCATCCGCAACTCCGTGGTGAACGCCGAGGAGCCGGAAAAGGACGGTGGCCGCGATCTGGCCTACGGCCTCTACGTGCTCGCCCGCAACGGCGCCGCTCCGATCGGCGACCTGCGCTACCTCGCCGACACCAAGCTCGGCAATCTGGCGACGCCGATCGCCAAATCGCAGCTCGCGGCGGCGCTGGCGCTGGTCGGCGACAAGGGCAGGGCGGAACGGGTCTATGCCGCTGCCGCCGACAGCCTGGCGCCGAAGCCGGTGCTGGAGTTCGGCCGGCTCGACTATGGCAGCGCCCTGCGCGATGCCGCCGCGCTGGTCTCGCTGGCGAGCGAAGGCAATGCGCCGCGGGCGACGCTCACCCAGGCCGTCCAGCGCGTCGAAGCAGCACGCGGGCTCACGCCCTACACCTCGACCCAGGAGAATGCCTGGCTGGTGCTGGCGGCGCGTGCGCTGACGAAGGAGGCGCTGACGCTCGACGTCAACGGTGCGGCAGTCAAGACCGCACTGTATCGCAGCTACAAGGCCTCGGAGATGGCGGGCCAGCCGATCAAGATCACCAATACCGGCGATGCCCCGTTGCAGGCGGTGGTCTCGGTGTCGGGGTCGCCGATCACGCCGGAGCCGGCGGCGTCGAACGGCTTCAAGATCGAGCGCAACTATTTCACGCTCGACGGCAAGCCGGCAGATATTTCGAAGGTCAAACAGAACGACCGCTTTGCCGTGGTGCTGAAGGTTACCGAGGCCAAGCCGGAACACGGTCACATCATGGTGTCGGACTATCTGCCGGCAGGCCTCGAGATCGACAATCCGCGGCTGGTCTCGTCCGGCGACACCGGTACGCTGGACTGGATCGAGGACGGCGAGGAGCCGGAAAATACCGAGTTCCGCGACGACCGCTTCACCGCGGCGATCGATCGGGCCAGCGACGATGCGGCGGTGTTCACCGTGGCCTATGTGGTGCGCGCGGTGTCGCCCGGCAAATACGTGCTGCCGCAAGCCTATGTCGAGGACATGTACAATCCGTCGCGCCATGGCCGCACCGGCACCGGCTCGGTCGAGGTGCGTTCGGCGAAATGAGTGCATCGGGCAACAGGAAAGACGTGGTTGGCCAAGTGAAGCCCGGCCATCCCGAAGGTAGAAGCCGGTGGCTGCGTCGCGCCGTCGCCGCGACCATGCTCGGCATGGTCGTTACCTCCGGCGCCTTCGCAGCGTGGGTCACCTCCCTCGGTCCGCTGCCCCTGGAAAAGGCCCGGCAAATCTCCACTACCGTCGTCGATCGCAACGGCAGGCTGTTGCGTGCCTATGCCATGGCGGATGGCCGCTGGCGGCTGCCGGTTGACGCCAGGACCGGCGTCGATCCTTCTTATTTGAAGCTGCTGCTGGCTTACGAAGACCGGCGGTTCTACTCCCACCACGGTGTCGACCCGCGGGCGCTGGCCCGCGCCGCGTGGCAGTTCGTCAGCCGCGGTCGCATCGTCTCCGGCGGCTCCACCATCACGATGCAACTGGCGCGGCTGATGGAGCCCCGGCGCGAGCGCTCGGTGTACGCAAAACTGCGCCAGATGGTCCGCGCGGTCCAGCTCGAGCGGCAATTGAGCAAGGACCAGATCCTCGATCTCTATCTGGCGCTGGCGCCGTTCGGCGGCAATCTCGAGGGCATTCGCGCGGCCTCGATCGCCTATTTCGGCAAGGAGCCGAAGCGGCTGTCGCTGGCGGAAGCGGCTATTCTGGTGGCGTTGCCGCAGTCGCCTGAAACCCGGCGGCTCGATCGTCACCCCGGCGTCGCCCGGATCGCGCGCGACCGCGTGCTCGATCGCATGGTCGAGGACGGTCTGGTGCCACGCGAGGACGCGGTTCAGGCCAGGGCCGTGGCTGTACCCAGGTTGCGCAAACCAATGCCCATTCTGGCGCCGCATTCCGCCGATCAGGCGCAGGCTACGGTGAAGGACACGCCGGTCATCAAGCTGACGCTGGATTCCGGCATCCAGCGGGTGCTGGAGACGCTGGCGCGCGATCGCGCCATTGCGCTGGGCTCGAATATTTCCGTCGCGATCGTTGCGGTCGATCATGAGAGCGGCGACGTGCTGGCGCATATCGGCTCGCCCGATTATTTCGACGAGCGGCGCGCCGGGCAGGTCGACATGACCCGCGCGGTGCGCTCGCCGGGCTCGACCCTGAAGCCTTTCATCTATGGTCTCGCCTTCGAGGATGGCCTCGTTCATCCGGAAAGCCTGATCGACGACCGGCCGATCCGTTTCGGCTCCTACGCGCCGGAAAATTTCGACATGAGCTTCCAGGGCACGGTGCCGGTACGCAAGGCGCTGCAATTGTCGCTCAACGTGCCGGCGATCGCGCTGCTCGACCGGGTCGGCTCCAGCCGTCTGTCGTCGCGGCTGAAGCAGGCCGGCGCCGATCTGATGCTGCCGAAGGACGAGACGCCCGGCCTCGCGATGGGCCTCGGCGGCGTCGGCGTCACGCTGCACGACCTGGTGCAGCTCTATTCCGGGCTGGCGCGGCTCGGCAATACCAGGCCGCTGCGCGAAATCGTCGAGGCAACCGGCGATGCGCGCGAAAACCGGCGGCTGATGGATCAAACCGCCGCCTGGCAGGTCGGCAATGTGCTGATCGGCACGCCGCCGCCGGAAAATGCCGCGCACAACCGGATCGCGTTCAAGACCGGCACCAGCTACGGCTATCGTGACGCCTGGTCGGTCGGTTTCGACGGCAAGCTCACCATCGGGGTCTGGATCGGGCGGCCCGACGGCGCGCCGGTGCCGGGGCTGGTCGGACGCACCGCCGCCGCCCCGATCCTGTTCGATGCCTTCGCGCGTACCGGAAGGCTGCCTGCGGCGCTGCCGAAGCCGCCCAAGGGAACGCTGGTGGCCACCAATGCAAGACTGCCGCTGCCGCTGCGCCGGTTCCGGCCGGCGGGGGAACTGGTCCGCAACGGCGCCGAGCAGGCACCGCGCATCCAGTTTCCGCTCAATGGCTCGCGGATTGACGTCGATCGCGGCAATGGGGGACAGTTTTCAGCAATGCCCGTCAAGGTCGCGGGCGGCGTGCTGCCGCTCACCATGCTGGTGAATGGCGTGTCGGTGGGCGAAATCGACGGCCGGCGCCAGCGGCTGGTCGAGCCGCCCGGTCCGGGCTTTGCCCGACTGACCGTGATCGACGCGGTGGGCGCCGCGGACACAGTTGTCATAAGAATTCAATAAATGGGACCTAACCGGTTGTGAGAATAGCAGTTTCGGCGTAATCGGAACCGATGGTCGAGACCTATGCCCGCCCCCGATTTGGAGAGCCGCGCGAGCCGAAGAACCGGGTCAATCCGGGCAGCCGGCTTGCCCGGCTGCTTGACCTTGTGGCGGCCAGCCACGTAAGGGCGACTCTGTTCCTGGTGTGCTGCGGCCTCGTGCTGTTTCTTCCGGGCTTCTTCAACATCCCGCCGATCGATCGCGACGAGGCGCGGTTCGCGCAGGCGACCAAGCAGATGGTCGAGAGCAACGATTTCATCGACATCCGTTTCCAGGACGACGTTCGCTACAAGAAGCCGGTCGGTATCTACTGGATGCAGTCGGCCGTGGTCGAGGCCGCCACGGCACTCGGCTTGCCGCAGGCGCAGGTCCGGATCTGGCTGTACCGCATTCCCTCGCTGATCGGCGCGATCGGGGCGGTGCTGCTGACCTACTGGACGGCGCTGGCCTTCGTGACCCGGCGCGGCGCCATCCTCGCCGGGCTGATCATCTGCAGTTCGGTGCTGCTCGGTGTCGAAGCCCGGCTGGCGAAAACCGACGCCATGCTGCTGCTCTCGGTGGTCGCGGCGATGGGCGCGATGGCGCGGGTCTATCTGTCGTGGCAGCGTGGCGAGGATCCGGAGCGGCCGCCATGGTCCTGGCCGGCGATCTTCTGGACGGCGCTGGCCGGCGGCATCCTGCTCAAGGGGCCGCTGATCCTCCTGTTCGTCGTGCTCACGGTCGCCACGCTGGCGATCCTCGACCGGTCGGCGGCTTGGCTGTGGCGGCTGCGTCCGGTCTGGGGCCTGATGTGGATGCTGGTTCTGGTGCTGCCGTGGTTCGTCGCGATCTTCTGGCGCGCCGGCCAGACCTTCTTCACCGATTCAGTCGGCCGCGACATGCTGGCGAAACTTGCCGCGCAGGAATCCCATGGCGCGCCGCCCGGGTACTATCTGGCGCTGTTCTGGATAACGTTCTGGCCGGGAGCTGCACTCGCCGGAATGGCGGCGCCGGCGGTGTGGCGGGCGCGGCGCGAGCCCGGCGCACAGTATCTGCTGGCGTGGCTGATGCCGTCCTGGATCGTTTTCGAACTTGTGATGACCAAACTGCCGCATTACGTGCTGCCGCTCTATCCTGCGATTGCGATCCTCGCGGTGGGCGCGCTGGAACGGCGCGTGCTGTCGCGATCGTGGCTGATGCGGGGCGCAGCCTGGTGGTTCGTGATTCCGGCGGGGGCTTCGGTGCTGGTCGTGGTCGGCGCGATTGTCCTGATGCGGCAGCCGGTGTTTCTGGCCTGGCCCTTCATCGCGGCGGCGCTGATCTTCGGGCTGTTCGCGTGGTGGCTATACGAGGACAGCCGCGCCGAGCGTTCGCTGCTCAACGCAATGGTCTCGGCGATGTTTCTGGCAGTTGCGGTCTACGGCATCGTGTTGCCCTCGTTGACGCCGCTGTTCCCGAGTCCCGAAATCGCGCGCGCGCTGCGCAACGTGGTCTGCGTCGGTCCGAAGGCCGCCGCCGCGGGTTTTCACGAGCCGAGCCTGGTCTTCATGACGGGGACCACGACACTGCTGACGGACGGATCGGGGGCGGCGGATTTCCTGGGGCAGGGCAGTTGCAGGTTTGCGCTGGTGGAATCGCGCTCGGAACGCAGCTTCGCCGCGCGCGCCGAAGCGATCGGGCTGCGCTACAACGTGGCCACCCGCATCGACGGCTACAATTTCTCGCAGGGCAAGGCGATTTCGATCGCGGTCTTCCGCTCCGAGGGCACCGAATAAGATGTCTCCCCGGGCAGGCGTTTCGTCGAACTATTTCTCCGACCTTCTGGTCATTGTGCGCCGGTCGGCGGCGCAACTGGTGCGCTCGCCGTCGCATTCGCGCCGTGCCGATGCGGCGCGGCGGTCGGCGCGCCATGTCGTGCAACTCACCGCCATTCTGGGCGCCGCGATCATTGCGCTGATGTATCTGCTGGACGAAACCGAGATCGGCTGGATGCCGACGCGCGGCACGCCAGGTCTTTGGCCGCTTCGCATCCTGACCGACTTCGGCAAGTCCGCCTATGTGCTGTGGGTCCTGGCCGGGCTGTTACTGGTCGTCGCGATGGCTGCCCCGACATTCCGGGGAACGGCGCGATCGCTGTGGCTCGGGCTCGGGACCCGCCTGCAGTTCATCTTCTTCGCCGTCCTGGCGCCGGCGCTCGTCGGAGACGTTCTCAAATGGATCGTCGGGCGTGGACGGCCGTTCGTCGGCGGCGAAGGCAATGTATTCAACTTCAGGCACTTCGGTGGCACCGAAGCCTTTGCGAGCTTTCCGTCCGGCCATGCCAATACCGCCTTTGCGCTGGCTTTCGCGGTTTCCGCGCTTTGGCCGCAGGCACGCCCCTGGATGCTGGTCTATGCGGTCGCGATCGCGCTCAGCCGCCTCGTGCTGTTGGCGCATCATGCGAGCGACGTGGTCGCCGGCGCGCTTGTCGGCGTGATCGGCGCGATGGCGGTGCGCTATTGGTTTGCCGCGCGCCGCCTCGGCTTCGCGATCCGCGGCGACGGCACCATCGTGCCGCTTCCGGGACCCTCGCCGGGGCACTTCAAAAGGGTTGCCGCAGGGGCCTCAGCCCCATAAGAAGCGGACGCTGCAGGGCACCGGCGCAGCGGTTCCCGCTGCAACCGAACTCAAACGACGAGCGCTGATTTGCCTTCATCCGAGCCAGCTTCCGTGGCCGTGTCCATCGTTGTTCCCGTGCGCAACGAAGCCGGCAATGTGGCGCCGCTGATCGCGGAGATCGTCGCCGCACTGGATGGCCGGTGGGCCTATGAAATCATCTACGTCAATGACGGCTCCACCGATGCGACCGGCGAGCGGCTCGCGGCCCTGATGACGTCGCGCGCCAACCTGCGCCAGATCCGGCATGCGGTGTCATCGGGCCAATCGGCGGCGGTGCGCAGCGGTGTTCGGGCCGCGCGCGGATCGATCGTGGCGACGCTCGACGGCGACGGGCAGAACAACCCGGCGTTCCTGCCGGACCTGATTGCGGCGGTCGAGCACGGCGGCGGCCGCGTTGGTCTGGCCGCCGGCCAGCGGGTCGGACGCAAGGACACCGGCTTCAAGAAGCTTCAATCGCGCGTCGCCAACGGCGTCCGTAACGCCATCCTGCGCGACGGCACCCGCGATACCGGCTGCGGCCTGAAGGCGTTTCGTCGCGACGTATTCCTGATGATGCCTTATTTCGACGGCCTTCATCGCTTCCTGCCGGCGCTGGTGCGACGCGAGGGCTTCGACATCGCCTATGTCGACGTCATCGACCGGCCGCGCCATTCCGGCGTGTCAAATTACGGCTTTTTCGATCGGCTGTGGATCGGGATCATGGATCTCGCCGGGGTGTGGTGGCTGATCCGCCGCAAGAAACCGACGCCCGTTGCGACCGAGGTGCTGTCTCATGACTGACCTGTTGAACATACTCGCCACCTATCTGCATGAGGTCTTCGTCATCAAGTTCGATGGCTGGGTCATCCTGGGATTCGTCGCACAGGGGTTGTTCACCATGCGCTTCGTGGTGCAGTGGATCGCGTCCGAGCGCGCACGCAAGAGCGTGATTCCGGTGGCGTTCTGGTTCTTCTCGATCGGCGGCGGGATATTGCTGCTGGTCTATGCGCTGTACCGCCGCGACCCGGTGTTCATCGCCGGCCAGTCCCTCGGCCTCGTGGTTTATTTTCGCAATCTCTATTTCATCGTTGTCAACGGACGGCAGTCGTCGGCCAAGGACTGAGCGCTGCCCGCGCGCGGCGCAGCCTGGCGCGCCGCCAACGAACCATCGCCGATTGGGCAATTGCAATGCTTAAGGTGGGGCCGGGATGCCGTTGCAAAAATGGCGCTACGGGTCATACTGAGCAGTATATTGTCAGGGTTGAGATCCGAGCGACATGCCAGCAAGAAATAATGCGAACTCCGTTCCAGCATTGATCATGGGACTTGGCCATCCACGGCAGACAGCCTTCGTAAGATCGCTCGCCAATATCGGCGTTCCCGTGCATGCAACACACACCGAGCTCAACGTCTATCAGTTTTCACGACACCTGGCCGGGTTTCACCAACTGGACCCTGATCAGGAAAAGCAGCTCCACTACCTCGCGAAATTCGGCCGCGAACGCGGCGGGTTCCTGGTACCGGCGAACGACGACTACGTCGCGCTGGTTTCCCGGAATCGAGAGCGGCTGTTGGAGAATTTCGTCGTTCCTGTACCGGATTGGGAAATCGTGGGAGAGATTTTCGACAGAGCAGCCTGTTACGCCAAGGCGGCCTCGATCGGCATCAAGGTCCCTCAGCATTGGTGCCCGAACTCGGATGCGGAAATGCAGGCGATCGTTGCGGCACTGGAGCCGCAGAGTTACGACTACATCATCAAGACCCGCTCTATCCTCGGTACGCCGGCCGATGAAACCACGGTCCGGCTGACCAGGGCCGCGCCCAAGCTTCGGAGCGAAATCCTGGCTTCGTGCGAGGAGTTCGCTGGCCGGACGGGCGAATATCCCATGATCCAGGAGGTGGTACCCGGCGCAGCGGACGCCGCCATCGGCGTGACGATGGTGATATCGCCGAAGGGGGAATTGGTTCTGGCCTATTGCGTCCGGCGGCTTCGACTGGCGAGCTACCGGCTCGATGCGGGTTATGTCCATCCCTATGAGCTTGGGTCGGTCGTGTGGTGCGAAACCGTGCATGACGATGAGGCGCTGGAAGCGGCGCGTGAACTGGTCAGGCTTTTTCAATATACCGGCCAGATCACCGTGGAATTTCGCCGCGACTCAAGAACCGGTGCGCTCTACCTGATGAAAGTGGAGCCGCGACCGGTTCGCGCCACCAGCCTGTCGACGGTGATCGGCATGGACATCCCGGCCGCGCTCTATGCGACATTCACGGGTGACACGCCGCGCGTTGCAACGGACTATCCCGACGGTGTCGGATGGCTTTGGACCATGGCCTATGCAAAATCCCTGCTTTCCAACCAGCACCACAACCGGCGCGACATTGTCCGGGTGCTGCGCGGGAGCCGCAGGATCAAGGCCTTTGCCGAGGACTTTTCCGATCCTGGACCGTTGGCACGGTGGGCGGCGGGCAGGGTCGCGCGCCCGCTGGTCGAGCCGCTGCGAAGACTCTTTGGGGAGCGGGTCCTGACATCAGCCGCACGTTGAAGCTGCGGCGCCTGCGGCGAGAACGCATGCCTGCCACGACGGCACTGGTCGCAAATAGCCTCGCGACTGGCAACTTCGTGCTCTAAAAGCGTCCCGATGCCGCGAGGGTCGCGGATCGAAATCCGGGTCGCTGATTGAATGCCACACGATTCCAACCTGGAAGTCACCAGCCGCATTGAAGGCTGGTGGACAAGCGCAAAGTCCGACGTCATGGCTGACCCGTTCGGGCCGATGGCGCATGCCGGGCTGTTCCAGATCGGCCTGCCCGGCGCCGGCGCCGCCCTCGACAGTTACCGCGCGATCGCGGCGGCCGAGCAGGCGATTGCTGCACGAACGGGGCTATTGGGGCTGGCCAGCGCCTTCGCCGCACGGCAGATGACGGCGCGGTTCTTCATCGCGGGCTTTGCCGACGCCGGGCAGCGGGCGGCATGGCTGCCGCGCGTCGCGGCCGGCGAGGTCTGTGCGGCGATCGCGATCTCCGAGCCCGGCGCCGGCGCGCATCCCAAACTCCTGAAGACGACCGCAGAATCCCGCGGCGCGGGATTTGTCCTGCGCGGCGGCAAGGCCTGGGTCACCAATGGTCCGGTCGCCGATCTGTTCCTGGTGCTGGCGGTGGTCGCGGTCGAGGACGGGCGCAAACGCTATGGCCTGTTCATGGTCCCGAAGGACACCGCGGGCCTCGTGACAAAACCGATGAAGGCGCTGGATGCGCTGTTGCCGGCGACGCATTGCGAGCTGGAGTTCGACGGATGCGAGGTGCCAGGGTCGGCGCGGCTCGGCAACATGCCCGACGCCTATCCGGCCATGGCGTTGCCGTTTCGCGATGTCGAGGACACCGTCGGCACGGCAAATGTTGCGGGATTGCTGAGCTGGCTGCTTGAGAAGGCCGCAACCCACATCGAGCGTTCCGAAGAGAATGCCTTGCGGCTCGGCCGCATCGCGGGTCTGGTGTCGCTGGTGCAGGCGGCAAGCCGGCTCGCGGTCGAAGCCCTCGATGGCGAGGGAGACGGTGATCCGGCGCGCGTGATCGGCGTAAGGTTGCTGGCGCGCGACATTGTCGGCGAAATCCGCGGCCTGCTGGGGCAGGGTGCGCCGACCGACGATGCGACCGCACGGGCGCTGGCCGCGTTCGAGATGCTGGCCCAGGTGGCGCGCGAGCCGCGCAAGGTGCGCCAGATCAGGCTTGGAAATTCAATCGGAAGCGAGAACCATAAATGAATACCCAACTGCCGGCGGATTCCATCGAAGCCGTCACCCGCGGGCTGGCCTCGGCCGGCTATATCGCCAGCAAGCAGATCGCGACCGCGGTCTATCTGGCCGAGAAGATCGAGAAGCCGATTCTGGTGGAAGGCCCGGCCGGCGTCGGCAAGACCGAGCTCGCAAAAGCGCTGGCGGCGTGGCGCGGCCTGAAGATGATCCGGATGCAGTGCTATGAGGGCCTCGATGAAGCCAAGGCGCTGTACGAGTGGAAATACGCCAAGCAGCTGCTCTACACCCAGATCCTGAAGGACAAGCTCGGTGAAGTGCTCGGCGGCGCCGACACGCTGGCCGCAGCGCTCGGCAAGCTGCATGATTTCGGCGACGTGTTCTTCTCCAAGGAATTCGTCGAGCCGCGCCCGCTGCTGCAGGCGCTGGAGCAGGAAAAGGGCTGCGTACTGCTGGTCGACGAGATCGACAAGTCGGACGCCGAATTCGAATCGCTGCTGCTCGAAATCCTCAGCGACTACCAGGTCTCGATCCCCGAACTCGGAACCGTCACGGCGATCGTCAAGCCGACGGTGATCCTGACCTCCAATGGCGAGCGCGATCTCTCGGACGCGCTGAAGCGGCGCTGCCTGCATCTGCATATCGGCTTTCCCGAGCAGAAGCTGGAAGAGCGCATCGTCGAAAGCCGCGTCCCCGGCATCTCCGCCGCCCTGCGCAAGCAGATCGTCGGCTTCATCAACCAGGTGCGCGCGCTGGACCTGAAGAAGCTGCCCTCGGTCAGCGAGACCATCGACTGGGCGCGCGTGCTGGTGTTGCTGCAGTCGAGCGAACTGGATCATGAGACCGTCAAGGACACGCTCAACGTGCTGCTTAAATACGAGGCCGACATCGAAACCACGATCCCGCAGGTGTCGGGCTTCGTCGCCAAGGCCGGCCGCCACGGCGTGTTCGGCTGATGCGCGAGGAACTGCATCGCTTTTTACGGGCGGCGCGCGGCGCCGGCGTTCGGGTCAGCCCGGCGGAAAGCATCGATGCCATGAAGGCGGTGGCCGATGTGGGGTTTGCCGAGCGCGGCATCCTGCGCGACACGCTGCTGCTGACACTGGCCAAGAG
>NZ_JAUYQU010000306.1 GCF_030697065.1 Bradyrhizobium sp. | reverse complement strand
AACGGCAGAACGGATTGTCGGTCTCCGAGATCATCGCTCTCAACGGCCAGGAAGGTTTTCGCATCATGGATCAGGCAGCAATCGGGCAATTGCTGGCTCGGAAAGAGCTGATGTTGCTGGCGACCGGCGGCGGCATCGTCTCGGAGCCGCTGACCTTCGACCGCATCCTGCAGTCGTTCTACACCATCTGGATCAAGGCCAGGCCGGAAGAACACATGGCGCGGGTGCGCGGTCAGGGCGACCTGCGCCCGATGGCGGACGACCGCTCGGCGATGGCGGAATTGCGCACCATTTTGCTCAGCCGCGAACCGCTCTATGCGCGGGCGTCAGCGGTGGTCGACACCTCAGGCCTTTCGGTGGACGCGGCTGCTGCAAGCCTGGTCGATGCGGTGGCCCCGGTGCTTCAGAGCGAAGCCAAGATGTTCGCGCGGGGGTGAAGCGCGTCCGGCCGTTGCGAATTTGATATGCCTTGCGATGAGGCCGACTGGTGAAGGAATCCCCTTGCCTCGACCCCCCAGCCAAGTAACTTGATTCCGAACGACAAACAGCCTGCACCGCAAGGCCGGAGACCACCGCCATGATGAGCCAGGAAGCCAACGACCTGATCACCCGCACCGGGCCGAAGGACCCTGCCGGCAAATTGATGCGGATGTACTGGCAGCCGGCGGCGCTGGTCGATGAACTGACGGGGCCGCGTCCGGTCAAACCGGTCAAATTGCTCGGCGAAGACCTGGTGCTGTTTCGCGACGAGGACGGCCGCCACGGCCTGATCGAGCGGCATTGCGCGCATCGCGGCGCCGATCTCGCATTCGGCCGGCTGGAGAACGGCGGCCTGCGCTGTGCGTTCCATGGCTGGCTGTTCGATGTCGCCGGCAAGTGCCTGCAGACGCCGGCCGAGCCGAAGGATTCGCCGCTTTGCAAAAACGTCACCCAGCGCGCCTATCCCGTGATCGAGAAGCGCGGCATTCTCTGGGCGTATCTCGGCGAAGGCGAACCGCCGGCGTTTCCGGAGATCGACTGCTTCGTTGCGCCCGACAGCCACACTTTTGCGTTCAAGGGTCATATCAACTGCAACTGGCTGCAGGCGCTGGAGGTCGGCATCGACCCGGCGCATGCCTCGTTCCTGCATCGCTTCTTCGAGGACGAGGACACCTCCACCGCCTACGGCAAGCAGTTCCGCGGCACCTCGGCCGGCAGCGACATGCCGATGACGAAGATCCTGCGTGAATATGACCGCCCGATCATCAATGTCGAGCACACCGAATACGGCCTGCGGCTGATCGCGCTGCGCGAGATCGACGCGGAGCGCACCCACGTTCGCGTCACCAACCAGCTGTTCCCGCACGGCTTCGTCATTCCCATGAGCACGGAGATGACGATCACGCAGTGGCACGTCCCTGTCGATGACGAGAATTGCTACTGGTACGCGATCTTCACTTCCTATTCGGCGCCGGTCGACAGGAAGAAGATGCGCGACCAGCGGCTCGAACTCTATGAGCTGCCCGACTACAAATCGCGCAAGAACAAGACCAATGATTACGGTTTCGATCCGCACGAGCAGGCGACCGCGACCTACACCGGCATGGGCGCCGACATCAACGTGCACGACCAGTGGGCGGTGGAATCGATGGGCCCGATCCAGGACCGCACCAGGGAGCATCTCGGCAGTTCCGACAAGGCCATCGTGCAGTATCGCCGGCTGCTGCGGCAGGAGATCGAGAAGGTCGCCGGCGGCGGCAAGCCGATGCTGTTCCTCGACGACGCCCATGCCCGCAGCATCCAGGGCCCCGCCACCATGGACGGCATCGGGCCGACCCGCGGCTGGGAAACCTTCTGGATGGAGGTCGACGTCAAGCGCCGCCGCAGCGCGCCATGGGCCGCCCCGGTGCCGCAGGAGATCGCCGACAAGGTGCGGCACCTCAAGGCGGTTTGAGGATGCCGGCACCGTCATTCCGGGGCGGCTCGCAGAGCCGAACCCGGAATCTCGAGATTCCGGGTTCGATGCTCGCGCATCGCCCCGGAACGACGGAACGGGGGATGCGTTGAGTTTTGTCGAGCGTCACGCGCTCTGGTCGCGAGAGCAAATCGAAGCCGCGAGCGGCCTTCGAAAAATCGTCGAAGAGCACAAGCTGGAGGTGATCCGGCTGTCGTTTCCCGACCAGCACGGCATCCTGCGCGGCAAGACGCTGGTGGCGGGCGAGGCGCTGGCCTCGCTGGAGAGCGGCTGCTCGATCACCACCACGATGCTCGCCAAGGACACTTCGCACCGCACGGTGTTTCCGGTGTTCACGTCGGGCGGCGGCTTCGGCATGAAGGAGATGGAGGGCGCCGCCGACGTGCTGATGGTGGCCGATCCCACCACCTTTCGCGTGCTGCCGTGGACGCCGGGCACGGGCTGGCTGATGTGCGACCTGCATTTTGCCGACGGGCGGCCGGTGCCGTTCGCGACGCGAAATCTCTATCGCGGTGTCGTGGATAGACTCGCACAACGCGGTTACGACTTCGTCGCGGGCCTCGAGGTCGAATTCCACATCTTCAGGCTCGAAGACGCCAAAATGTCGCCGGAACATGCGGGACAGCCCGGTACGCCGCCCGATGTCAGCCTGCTGTCGCAAGGCTACCAGTATCTGACCGAACAGCGCTACGACCAGATGGAGCCGGTGCTCGAAATCATCCGGCGCGATGTGCTGGCGCTCGGCCTTCCCTTGCGTTCGGTTGAGGTCGAGTTCGGCCCGAGCCAGTGCGAATTCACCTTTGCGCCGAAAGCGGGCCTCGAGCCCGCCGACAACATGGTGCTGTTTCGCAGCGCCGTGAAACAGATCGCCCGCCGCCACGGCTATCACGCCACCTTCATGTGCCGGCCGAAACTGCCGAACGTGTTCGCCTCCGGCTGGCATCTGCATCAGTCGCTGGTAACGCGTTCGAGCGGCGAGAACGCCTTCATGGCCAGGGACGGCTCCGAGGGGCTGAGCCCGTTCGGCCGCCATTATCTGGCGGGGTTGCTGCGGCATGCCCGTGCCTCGGCCGTGTTCACCACGCCGACCATCAACGGCTACAAGCGCTACCGTTCCTATTCGCTGGCGCCGGACCGCGCGATCTGGGGACGCGACAACCGCGGCGTGATGATCCGCGTGCTCGGCGGCGCGGGCGATGCCGCGACCCGGCTGGAAAACCGCATCGGCGAGCCCGCCGCCAATCCCTATCTCTACATGGCCTCGCAGATTCTTTCCGGCCTCGACGGCGTCGATCGCAAGCTCGATCCCGGCCCGTCGGCGGATACGCCCTACGAGACCAGGGCGGAACTGCTGCCGAAGACGCTGCGCGAGGCGGTGTTCGCGCTGAAGGACGACCCGTTCTTCCGCGAGGCACTGGGCGCGGAATTCGTCGACTATTACGTCCACATCAAGAATGCCGAGATCGAGCGCTTCCAGGCGGAAGTGTCGGACTGGGAGCAGCGCGAATATTTCGAGATGTTTTGAAGCAAGTGAGCCGCCAGGGTTGACCCTGACGGCTCGCTGACTTGCGGGTGGCCGCGTCGTGAATGTGCTCCGCGGAGGCGCATCACGTGAAGGCGACTCAACCCCGGCGCGCTTGATGCGTCACCCTGGTCGATCACTTCAAGCGATCGACACGGCTATCATGATCCCATCAGCGACAGTTACAAGACAGGAACGCTGACGGAAATCGGGTTCCGACCCGGCGGTATTCAAATCCCCAGATAGCGGTGCTGCAGGTCGGGAGCCGCGATCAGCTCGTCCGAGGTCCCGCTCCAGACCGCGCGGCCGCGTTCGATGATGTAGTGGCGGTCGGCGATGCGGGTGAGGTTTTCGACGTTCTTGTCGATCACCAGCACCGACTGGCCCTTTGACTTGAGCAGCGACAGACAGTTCCAGATTTCGTCGCGGATCAGGGGCGCAAGGCCCTCGGTGGCTTCGTCGAGGATCAGCAGGCGCGGATTGGTCATCAGCGCGCGGCCGATCGCCAGCATCTGCTGCTCGCCGCCGGACAGGGTGCCGCCCATATTGGCGCCGCGCTCCGACAGCCGCGGAAACAGCGCGTGGATTTTTTCCATGGTCCATGGATCGGGATTGCCGAGCCGGTTGCCCGAGGCGGCGACGAGATTCTCGCGCACTGTCAGGTTGGGAAAGATCTGTCGTCCCTCGGGGACGAGACCGATGCCGAGCTGCGCGATCCGGAACGAGGGCAACTGGCGCGCCTCGTGTCCGGCGAAACGGACGCTGCCGGCGCGCGCCGGCGTCAATCCCATGATGGAGCGGATCGTCGTGGTCTTGCCCATGCCGTTGCGGCCGAGCAGCGCCACCATCTCGCCCGAGCGTACCGCCAGCGACATGCCGAACAGCACCTGGCTGAGGCCATAGCAGGTCTCGATGGCGTCGACTTCGAGCAGCGGCGATGCGTCAGTCATGGCGGGTCACCACGTGCTGATCGCCGAGATAGGCGCGCTTGACCTCGTCATGCTGGCGGATCGCCGCCGGCGCGTCGCAGGCGATGACGCGGCCATAGACCAGCACGGTGATGCGGTCGGCCAGCGCGAACACCGCGTTCATGTCGTGCTCGACCAGCACGATGGTGACTTCGCGCCGCAGTTCCTGCAGCAGCTTCACCATCTGCGCCGATTCGGTGGCGCCCAATCCGGCCATCGGTTCGTCGAGCAGCAGCAATTGCGGTTTGGTGGCGAGGGCGACCGCGAGTTCGAGTTCGCGCTGCTCGCCATGGCTCAGTTCCGACACCACGGCGTCGGCGCGATGGGCGAGCCCGACCCTGGACAGCGCCGACATTGCCGCGTCGCGCAGGCCTTTCTCCTTGCGGGCATCGGCCCAGAAACGGAAGGAGTGCCCGTCATGCGCCTGCGCCGCCATCGCGACATTGTCGGAGGCGGTGAAATCGGGCAGCAGCGAGGTGATCTGGAACGAGCGCGCCAGCCCGAGCCGGCTGCGGCGATGCGCCGGCAGCCGCGTAATGTCCTGGCCGGCAAAGCGAACCGTGCCGGAATGCGGCATCAGCTGCCCGGTGAGCTGGCTGATCAGCGTGGTCTTGCCGGCGCCGTTCGGCCCGATGATCGCGTGCAATTCGCCGCTGTGGACGTCGAGCGAAACATGATCGGTCGCGATCACGCCGCCGAACCGGCAGACCAGGTCTTCGACGCGGAGCAGGGGTTCAGCCACGGCGCATCCTCCCCAGCATTCCGTCTATGCCGCCGCGCGCGAACAGCACGATCAGCAGCAGCATCGGTCCCATGATCAGCGCCCAGTACTCGGTGAACTGCGACAATGCCTCTTCCAGCAGCAGAAACGCGATGGTGCCCAGCACCGGGCCGAACAGCGACCCCATGCCGCCGAGGATCACCATCACCATGAGATCGCCGGAACGGGTCCAGTACATCGAGGCCGGGCTGACGAAGTCGGTGTTGTTGGCGAGCAGCGCACCGGCGAGGCCGCAGATGGTGCCCGAGATTACGAAGCACACCAGCTTGTAGCGGTTGACCGGAAAGCCGATCGCCTGCATGCGCCGTTCGTTGGAGCGCAGCCCCTGCACCACCATGCCGAAGCGCGAATTGACGATGCGCCAGACCAGATAGACGCCGCCCAGCAGGCAGAACAGGCAGAGATAATAGAACTGCACGCGATTCGACAGATCGATCAGGCCGCCGAAATCGCTGCGCTTGTAGATCGTGAGGCCGTCGTCGCCGCCATAGCGCGCCAGTCCCGAGGCGACGTAATAGGCCATCTGCGCGAAAGCCAGCGTGATCATGATGAAATAGACGCCACGGGTGCGCAAGCTGAGCGCGCCGATCACCAGCGCGAACAGCGCCGAGGCGGCCAGCGCCACCGGCCACTGGATGAATCCGGAGCCGATGCCCTCATGGGCGAGGATACCGACCGCATAGCCGCCGATCCCGAGATAGGCGGCATGCCCGAAACTCATCATGCCGCCATAGCCCATGATGAGATTGAGGCTGACCGCCGCCAGCGCGTAGATGATGATGCGGGTGAACAGCGTCAGCCCGAACACGTTGCCGCTGAGCGTGGTGTAGACCGGCAGCAGCAGCAGGCCGGCAACCACCAGCGCGACGATGATGGTGCGCGCGTTGAGCCAGGCCTTCATCGTCGGCCGGCCGGAAACAGCCCCTCCGGCCGCACCACCAGCACGATGGCCATCAGGAGATAGATGAGCATCGAGGAAAGCGCCGGGGCGGCGGTGGAGGCTGCGCTCGAACTCAGCACCTGCCGCAGCAGATCGGGCAGGAAGGCGCGGCCCAGCGTATCGATCATGCCGACAAAGATCGCGGCCAGGAATGCGCCGCGGATCGATCCGATGCCGCCGATGACGATGATGACGAAGGCGAGGATCAGGATGTTCTCGCCCATCCCGATCTGCACGGTGAGGATCGGCGCCTGCATCAGTCCGGCAAGGCCGGCCAGCGCCGCGCCGAGCCCGAACACCAGGGTATAGAGCAGCTTGATGTTGATCCCGAGCGCGCCGATCATCTCGCGGTTCGAGGCGCCGGCGCGGATCAGCATGCCGATCCGGGTCCGCATCACCACGAAATAGAGCAGCAGCGCCACCACCAGCGCCACCACGATGATGGCGAGCCGATAGGCGGGATAATAGACGCCCGGCATGATCTGGAACGGCACCGTCAGCCAGGGCGGCAGCGGCAGCGCCAGGCCCGCGGGCCCCCAGATCAGCCGCACCGCGTCGTTGAAGAACAGGATCAACCCGAAGGTCGCCAGCACGTGATCGAGATGATCGCGGTTGTAGAGGTGCCGCAGCGCGACGAATTCCAAGAGAATGCCGAGCAGCAGCGTCGCGCCGAGCGCCAGCACGCAGCCGAGGATGAAACTGTCGGTCCACACCACGAAGGTCGCCGCGAAATAGGCGCCCATCATGTAGAGCGAGCCGTGCGCCAGATTGACGAAGTCCATGATGCCGAACACCAGCGTCAATCCCGCCGCCAACAGAAACAGCAGCAGACCGAATTGCAGCCCGTTCAGAAATTGTTCGACGACAAGCAGCATGGAGGCTCTAGGTGAGTCTGAGAGTCATCTGATTGCAAAGCAAGACATGTGCCGACAGGAAAACAGCGGCGGCACGTCAGCGCCGCCGCCGGTTTGCAAGGCCCGCCCGATCACTTCATCGGGCATTTCTCGTGGTACTTGTCCTGGCTGTCCTTGACGATGGTGGCGACGGTTTTCAGCGCGAGCGAGCCGTCGGCTTCCTTCACCACGTCCTGCAGGTAGAAATTCTGGATCGGCATGTGGTTCTTGCCGAACTTGAAGTCGCCGCGCACCGATTTGAAGTTGGCCTTTTCCATCGCCGCTTTCATCTCGTCCTTCTTCGAGGTGTCGCCCTTCACCGCTTCCACCGCGCTGGCGATCAGCTGCGCGGCGTCATAGGACTGCGCGCCGTAGAAGGTCGGGCGCAGGCCGGGGTACTTCTTGCGATAGTCGGCGACGAACTTCTTGTTCGCCTCGTTGGGCAGGTCGTTTACCCACTGCTGGGCGCCGGGAACGCCGAGCGCGTTTTCCTTCTGCAGCGGCAGCGACAATTCGTCGATGGTGAACGCCGTGTAGAGCGGCATCTGCGCCTTCAGGCCGGCCTGGGCGTACTGGTTGAGAAACTGGACGCCGGCGGCACCCGGATAGAACACGAAGATCGACGCCGCACCCGAGGCGCGCGCCTTCGACAGCTCGGCGGAGAAGTCGAGCTGGCTCGGCCACACCGTATATTCCTCGCCCTTGATCTCGCCCTTGAACGTGCTCTTGACGCCGGCCAGCATGTCCTTGCCGGCGGCATAGTTCGGGCCGATCAGGAACACCGACTTGACGCCCTTCTGGTTCATGTATTCGCCGACCGCCTGCGGGGTCTGGTCGTTCTGCCACGAGGTGGAGAACACATAGGGCGAGCACAATTCACCGGCGAGCTGCGACGGACCGGCATTGGCGATCACCATCATGGTCTTCGAATCCACCACGGGCTTCAGCGAAGCCAGCAGCACGTTCGACCAGATATAGCCGGCGATGAAGTCGACCTTGTCGGACTGGATCAGCTTCTCGGTCTTCTGCTTGCCGACATCGGGCTTCTGCCCGTCGTCCTCGTAGATCACCTCGACCGGCTTGCCGCCCATCTTGCGGCCGATGTGATCGAGCGCGAGCTCGAACGAATTACGCATGTCGTTGCCGATCACGGCGGTCGGCCCGCTGAAGGTCGAGACGAACCCGATCTTGATGGTATCTCCCGCGAACGCGGGGTTTGCCAGCGCCAGAACCGTAGCGCCCGCCAGCCAGAATGAAGTTCTCATGCTCGTTCCCTCCTCACTAAGGACGTTGCCGTCCGTCAAATTCCCTATCCCGTTTGAACGGCCTTGAACGCTCCGTTCCCGGGTCTCACTCTTCAGGTGACGTGGTTTGTGCGCGAAGTTGCAGCTCCGCAGCAAGCCCGAACCGCCGGCCCTTGTCAGAACCTTCGACCCAAGCCGTTATTTTGTGCACCATAATTCGTATCCGGCGAGATTGGCAAGAATTATAGTTCAGGATGCGGGTGACGGTTGTCGCAGCGGGACCGGGAAAAGCGTGTGCCACCCGCCGCCGATACTTACATGAGAAAGACATCACCCGAAGGCCGCAGCCCATGACGTCAGAGCAGCCGCGAACCGCACATCTCCATCGCGTGGTGATCGTCGGCGCCGGTTTCGGCGGACTGCAGGCGACCCACCGGCTGAAGGGCGCGCCGGTCCGGATCACCCTGGTCGACCGCCGCAACCACCATCTGTTCCAGCCGCTGCTGTACCAGGTCGCCACCGCCTCGCTGGCGACCTCGGAGATCGCCTGGCCGATCCGCTATCTGCTGCGCGATCGTCCCGAGGTCACGACCCTGTTCGCCACGGTGTCCGGTGTCGATGCCGCGGCGAAGCGCGTGCTGCTCGATGATGGCGACACCCTGCCCTACGACACTCTGCTTCTCGCCACCGGCGCCCGACACGCCTATTTCGGTCATGACGAATGGGAGCCGTTCGCGCCCGGCCTGAAGACGCTGGAGGACGCCACCACGCTGCGGCGGCGCATTCTCGTCGCCTTCGAGCGCGCCGAACGCGAGACCGACCCGGAGCGCCGCGCCGCGCTCCTCACCTTCGTCATCGTCGGCGCCGGCCCGACCGGCGTCGAACTCGCCGGCACCATCGCCGAACTGGCGCGCGACACGCTGCAACCGGACTTCCGCAACATCGACACCAAAGACGCGCGCGTCGTGCTGATCGAGGCCGGCCCGCGCGTGCTGGCGGGTTTTCCCGACGATCTGTCGTCCTATGCACAACGCTCGCTGGAAAGTCTCGGCGTCGAAGTCGTGCTCGGGCAGGCCGTCACCGAATGCTCCGCCGACGGCGTGGTCTATGGCGAGAAGAAGCTGGCGGCCAAAACACTGATCTGGGCTGCCGGCGTGCGCGCCTCGTCCGCTGCCGAATGGCTCCGCGCACCAGCCGACCGCGCCTTCCGCCTGCAGGTCGAACCCGATCTCACCGTTCCCGGTCATCCCGATATCTTCGCAATCGGCGATACAGTCACGGTCAACGGCCCCGATGGCAAGCCAGTCCCCGGCATCGCGCCGGCGGCCAAGCAGCAGGGCGTTTACGTCGCCAATGTCATTAACGCGCGGCTGCGCGGTGAAACGCCCGGCCCGTTCCGCTACCGGCATGCCGGCAGCCTGGCGCAGATCGGCAAGCACAAGGCGGTGATCGATTTCGGGCGCTTCAAGCTGCGCGGCACCCTCGCCTGGTGGATCTGGGGCATCGCCCACATCTATTTCCTGATCGGGCTGCGCAACCGGCTCAGCGTCGCGATCTCCTGGCTGTGGATCCACGCCCGCGACCAGCGCGCGGCGCGGTTGATCACGCAGGGCTCGAGCAAGGTGGTGCGCTGAACCTGGTTGCATTTCCATGGAGGCCGGCAGGTACGCCGGATAACGGACGCGGGGAAAGCCGTACCCGCGGAAGACTGTCATTCCGGGGCGATGCCACCGGGTCCGGCCTTCGGCCGGCCCGATGATAAACTCCGCATCGAACCCGGAATCTCGAGATTCCGGGTTCGCGCTCGCGCGCGCCCCGGAATGACGGGATCCCAAACATGCGTCTAACTCCCGCGGCGCGAAGCGCCCGAGGTTTTGCGTCAGTTCACGCCCACTCGAGAAGAGAGGGCGCGGGGAAAGCCGGGCGCCGATCGCACCCGCGGTCGTGCACAAGAAGCGCACGAGTAGACCACAGGGCAACCGGATCATCCGGCTTTCCCCGCGCAACGGTTTACGGCTTATACGTGCTCACCCT
>NZ_JAUYQU010000100.1 GCF_030697065.1 Bradyrhizobium sp. | reverse complement strand
GCACAGTCCGACGCCGGCAATGCTGCCGCAGACCGCGCCGGTCGATGTCGCGCGCTTCCACCAGACGCCCATCACCAGTGCCGGGAAGTTGCCGGCCATGGCGAGCGAGAAGGCCCAGCCGACCATGGCCAGGATATCCCCGGGTTTGGTAGCGGCCGTCGCAGCCGCAATCACGGCGACGATCAGCAACAGCACGCGGGCGACCATCAGCCGGCGTACGGTCGGGGCGTTGGGATCGACCATCTTGTAGTAGACGTCGTGCGACAACGCGTTGGCGATGGCGAGCAACAGCCCGTCAGCGGTGGACAGCGCGGCGGCGAGACCGCCGGCGGCGACCAGACCCGAGATCACATAGGGAAGTCCCGCGATCTCCGGGGTGGAGAGCACGATCACGTCCGTATTGATGATGAAGTCCTGCAGCCTGACGACGCCGGGATGATCGGCGATCGCTTTGCACGCGGCCACGATGGCGTCGATACTGGAGGCGTTCTTGCCGCAGATCTGGACCAGGCCGAGTTCGCCCCAGTTGAAGATCCATGGACGAATGGCCGTCAGATCACGCCCGATGACGTTGGTGTACACTTCCAGCTTCGAGAACGCCGCGTAGGCCGGCGCCGAGAAGTACAGCAGGAAGATGAACAGCAACGACCATGCCACCGACTGACGGGCCGCACGCACCGACGGGGTGGTGAAGTAACGCATCAGGATGTGCGGCAAGGAAGCCGTTCCGACCATCATGCAGAGGATGATCGCGAAGAAGTTCAGCGGGGTGTAGTTGATGAACGGCGAGATATGCGGCTTCAGGCTGGCGGCGGTCGCAAGACCGGATGCCAGCATCTGCTGCTCCCGCGCCGTGATATCGGCAATGGCCTGTCCGTAGGTCAGTTCGGGGATCGGGATCCCGTAGTTCTTGGTGGACAGGATGACGATCGGGACCAGATAGGCGATGATCAGCACGATGTACTGTGCCACCTGGGTCCAGGTCACCGCCCGCATGCCGCCCAGCATCGAGCAGACCAGGATACCGACAAGGCCGGCGAACACCGCCAGTTCGAACGGCATGCCGAGGAAGCGCGAGGCGATGATGCCGGTGCCGTAGATCTGCGCCGTCACATAGGTGAAGGAGCAGGCGACCAGCACGAGCACGCCGAGCCCGCGGGCGAAATTGCCGCCGTACCGGAAGGCCAGGAAGTCAGGCACGGTATAGGCGCCGAACTTGCGCAGATAGGGCCCGATCAGAATGGACACCAGCACGAATCCGCCGGTCCACCCGAGCACCCAGGCGAGGCCGTCGTAGCCGAGCAGGAACAGGGTGCCCGCCATGCCAACGAAGGACGCCGCCGACATCCAGTCGGCGCCGGTCGCCATGCCGTTATAAAACGCCGGCACGCTGCGGCCGGCGACGTAATACTCCGAAACTTGCGCCGTTCGCGACATAACGCCGATGATGGCGTAGACCGAGATCGTGAAGAACACGAACAGGTAGCCGAGGATTTTGTTCGGGACCCCCATCTGCTCGAGCACCGCGATCAAAATGACGAAGGCGAGAAAGCCTCCGGTGTACATGCCGTAGACTCGCCCAAGGTTATTGAGAAAGTCGGAGCTGCCTGCCTTTGTTGCCATGTCCGTTCCCCTTAATCTTCCTCGGCAAAGCCGAATTCGCGGTCAATCTTGTCCTGCTGTTTCGCAAACATGAACAGCATGACCACGAACACGATGAGCGATCCCTGCGCCGCCATGTAGAAACCGAGCGGGAAGTTCAGGATCGGAATCGTGATCTTGTTGAGCGGCACCACGAACATGTGGATGACGTAACCGAAGAAGAACCAGACCCCGAGATGCATGAACATCAGCCGGGAGGTCTTTGCCCAATGGGCCTCTTCTCTCTGTTTCAAGTCTGTCGATTCAGGCATGGGCTGCAAGTCCTCCTCAAAGCACCGGTCGCAATGCACCGGTTGGAATGATCGAGGGGAATTGCGAATCCCTTCCGTGCGGCACCCCCCCATTGCCGCTCCCCACCCGGTCTTGCGCCGGTATGGGAACAACGAACGCTAACACTACGGGCGGTCAGGCTTAATTATACTTTCGGGGGGTGGCGGATTGTTGCAACTGCGAACAACAGTGCGGTGTTGAGAACGTTGGACTTGCCGGATACCAGATAGGCTAAGCTCACAAGCGGCCCGTGTTCGACCGGCAGGATGAGATCGCAATGAAACTGTTCGAGAAATTGTTTCGCCCCCGCCCGCCGATTCGCGACCGGGACGCGCTGGCGGATTTCGTCGATGCACAATCGGCCTTCATCGTGCAAAAGGGAATCTACGAGTATTCCCGCGCCCGGGCGGGCCACTATTCCAAGGTTCTGTTTGCCGAGAAGGAATTCGCGCAATCCGTCGAGTATTCGCGCTGGCAGGCCTTTCCGCTGGGCCTCTTGATGGTCGGCGAAATGATCAATGGCGTACTGGCTGCCGGGGCCGACGGCATGCAGCGCCGCCACATGCTCGACCAGCTTGTCGTCGTTGTTCTTTCGGTGTTCGACCGCTATCCGGTTCCCCCGTCGATCGGCAAGACCGCCTGGCTCGAAGCCCGCGCCGACCTTGCGCATCGGCTCGATCTGGCCGGCGGTCATGCGCCCAGGCGCGTGATGGATATTCCCGATCCGCTGGCGGAAGCCTATTTCGACATGATGCCGATTCATGAAAAACTGCGCGGACGGGATTTCCAGACCACCCGCAATTATCTCCGCGTCTGTCTGTGCAATATCCACGACGAATTGATCTCGCGCATGGACCGGGCCGCCGTCCAGCAGGCATTGCTCGTTGGCGCCCCGGCATAAGGCCCGGGCCGCCACATGGGGTGAGGGAGATGGACAAGACGAGCGCCGGCGTTCCACTATTGTCGCTCGATGCCGTCGTGATCGATACCGAAACCACCGGGCTGGATCCGCGCAAGGCGCGGGTGATCGAGCTTGCCGGGGTGCGGCTGTCCGGCGGAAAGCTCGCGGGCGATGGTTCGTTCCGTCAATTGCTGAGGCCGGGCGGCGAAACGATCCCGGCGGATACGACGCGCATTCACGGCATCGACGATGCCATGGTCGCGCAGTCGCCGCCCTTCGCGGATGTCTGGCCGGTTTTCAACGGGTTTCTCGGTCAGGCCATCGTGATTGGTCACACCGTCGGGTTCGACCTGGCGGTGCTGAAGCGCGAATGCGACCTTGCCGGCCTGCCGTGGCGGCGACCGCGCACGCTGGATACGCGGCTGCTGGCGCAGATCGCCGCGCCGGAACTGGCCGGTTATACTCTGGAGAAGCTCACCGCGTGGCTGGGCGTCGACGCCGTCGAACGGCATTCCGCTCTCGGCGACGCGACGACCACCGCACTTGTGTTTCTGGCGCTGCTGCCGAAGCTGCGCGACCACGGCATCCGCACCCTTGCCGAAGCCGAGCGGGCCTGCCTCGCCCTCACTTCCGTGCTCGACGGTCAGGCGCAGAGCGGCTGGATCGAGGCCGTCGAGGCGCCGTCGCGCACCGACGCGGAGCGGACCCTGAAGCGCTTCGACAGCTACGCCTACCGGCACCGCAATCGCGACATCATGCGGGCGCCCCCGGTGTTCGTGGAATCCGGCGCGTCGGTCCACGACGTGCTCGCGCGACTGGCCGGCGAGAGAATATCCTCGGTCTACGTGGCGCCGCCCGACGCGTCTGGCGGCGTCAAGGCGGCGGAGACGGGCATTGTCACCGAGCGCGATCTGCTGCGCGCGATCGCCCGATTTGGCGCCGCCGCCCTCGATTTGCCGGTCGGGCAGATCATGAACCGGCCGCTCGCGGCGGTTCCGGCGGACGCCTTCGTCTATCGCGCCATCGGCCGCATGAATCGCCTGAAGACCCGGCATCTCGGCGTGGTCGATGAAGCCGGCTGCGTGGTCGGAGCCTTGTCCGCGCGGGATCTGCTGCGCCTGCGCGCCGGCGAAGCGATATCGCTCGGCGACGAGATCGACGCCGCCATGGACGCTCCCGAACTGGCGGTGGCCTGGGCGAAACTGCCGCAGGTGGCGGATTCGCTGCTGGCGGAAGGCCTGTCCGGCCGCGACATCGCGGAAGTGATCTCGCGCGAACTCGGCGCGCTCACCAGGCAGGCCGCCGTGATCGCCGAGCGGATCATGCGCGAGCGCGGGCATGGCGGACCGCCCTGCGGCTATGCCCTGATCGTGCTCGGATCGGCCGGCCGCGGCGAAAGCCTGCTGGCGATGGACCAGGACAACGCCGTGATCTTCGAACAGGGCGAGCCGGACGGCGAGGAGGATCGCTGGTTTGCGATGCTCGGAACCCATGTCGCGGATATCCTGCATCAGGTCGGCGTGCCCTATTGCAAGGGTGGTGTCATGGCCAGCAACGCGGCGTGGCGCGGCTCGGTCGCGACCTGGCGGGACCGGGTCGGGCACTGGGTCACGCGCTCCAGGCCCGAGGATCTGCTGTCGGTCGACATATTTTTCGACTTGCGGGCCGTCCACGGCGATGGCGGCCTGGCCGTCCTCGTGCGGCAGTCTGCCTTCGACGCAGCCAAGGGGCAGACCGCGTTCGCCAAGCTGCTGGTCGAGGGCATCAGCACGCCCACGAGCCTGAAGTTTTTCGGCGGCATCCGGACCGAAGCCGGCCGCATCGATCTCAAGGCGGCCGGGCTGTTCGGCCTCGTCGCCGCGGCGCGCGCGCTGGCGATCCGCTACCATGCGACCGAACGATCGACGCCAGCGCGATTGGCCGCCGTGATGGCGCTTGTTCACGTCAGCCGGAGCGATCTCGAAGCGCTCGACCAGGCCCACAGCGTGTTTCTCGATCTCATCCTTTCGCAGCAGGTCGAGGATATCGCCCACGGAACCCCGCCTTCCAACACCGTTTCGGTGAAGCGATTGTCGGCCCGCGACCGCGATCGGTTGCATGCGGCGCTTCGCGCGGTCGCGGCCATCGATGCGCTGACCCGCGATCTGCTGTTCAAGGGGTGATGGCGGTTGATGTTGCGTTGCACAACGAGGGGTTAACGCCTTGCGGCGTGACAACATTGTGCGCTTGCATGCAGCCGCCCGTCAGACGACAATCAATTGACCCCGCCAGGCAGACCTTCCTCAAAGCGGTCAATGGTTTGCCGCAACGTCTCACAAGAACATCCATGACTGCCGCCGTCAGCACGCATCTCGTCATCGCCGATGACCATCCGCTGTTTCGGGATGCCTTGCGGCAGGCGGTCGCCAGCGTGGTGCCATCGGCGACGATCGGCGAGGCCGGTTCGTTCGACGAATTGACCTCACTGCTGGAGCGGGATTCCGACGTCGATCTGGTGCTGCTCGATCTGACGATGCCGGGAATCAGCGGCTTCTCCGGCCTGATTTACCTGCGCGCGCAGTACCCCGCGATCCCCGTGGTGATCGTCTCGGCCAGCGATGATGGAGCCACCATCCGCCGTTCGATGGATTTCGGCGCCTCCGGCTTCATTCCCAAGCGGTTCGGGGTCGATACGCTGCGCGACGCGATCGTCAGGATCATGGAGGGCGACGTCTGGATCCCGCCGGACACCGACCTCACCTCCAGCGCCGATCCCGACATGACGCGGCTGCGCGACCGGCTGGTGACGCTGACCCCGCAGCAGGTGCGGGTGCTGATGATGCTGTCGGAAGGTCTGCTCAACAAGCAGATCGCCTACGAACTCGGCGTGTCGGAAGCCACCATCAAGGCGCATGTCTCGGCGATACTGCAGAAACTGGGCGTCGAGAGTCGCACCCAGGCCGTGATCGCCGCCGCCAAGATTTCCGGCGGCCAGTGGCGACAAGGCATGCCGTCGGCGTAGCGAACCAGCCGTATGCCCGGCGAACCCCGCTCCCCGGCATGCGGCAGGATTTTATCGAAAGAAGATCAACGTGGTCAGCGCGAACACGGGAAGAAGGATGCAGCCCGACCACAGCATGTAGCCGAAGAAGCTGGGCATTTTCACGCCCCGTTCCCGCGCGATGGCGTAGACCATGAAATTGGGCGCGTTGCCGATGTAGGTGTTTGCGCCCATGAAGACCGCGCCTGCCGAGATCGCTGCCAGCGTCAGTGCCCCCTGGTTCATGAGGCGCTCCGCATTTCCGCCAGCCATCTCGAAAAACACCAGGTAGGTGGGCGCGTTGTCGAGGAACGAGGACAGAATGCCGGTCAACCAGAAGTACGCCGCGTTGTTCGCCGTGCCATCCGGATTCGTCACGAGTGCTATCAGAGGGGCGAACGCGCCTGACGACCCCGCCTGCAGGATCGCAAGCACCGGAATGATGGTGACGAAGATCGCTGCGAATAGCGCCGCGACCTCGATGATGGGCGTCCATGAGAACCCGTTGGCGGCATGGCTGGCCTTCGGCGTAAGTGCGAGAGATGTAAGCGTCACCAGGATCATTATTCCGTCGCGAAGCAGATTCTGTAGGGCCAGTTCAGTGCCGAAGACAGACACAACTCCGAGCTTCAGCTTGGCGCTCATCAGAATGGCGGCGATGATGACGCCGACCAGGATGAAATTGATGCCGCCGCTCACCCGTATGGGACGGTCGGGCGTCGGATCCTTCGGAAGGTGTCCCTCGCGCCTGAAAATGGCGGTGTCGATCGCGAAAAAGAGCCCGAGCACGATCGCGGTCACGAACAGCGTTTCCGGCAGCAGGTGCGTGGTGGTCCAGAAGAAATCCACTCCGCGAAGGAAGCCGAGAAACAATGGAGGGTCGCCCAGTGGCGTGAGCGAACCGCCGATGTTCGACACCAGGAAAATGAAGAACACGACGACATGGACGTTGTGCGGGCGGTCGTCGTTGGCCCGAATGACCGGACGAATCATCACCATCGAAGCGCCGGTGGTGCCGATGACGCTCGCCAATGCCGTCCCGATTGCGAGCAGGATGACGTTGGTCGCGGGCGTGCCGTGCAGGTTGCCCGTCACCACGATGCCGCTTGCCACGGTGAACAGCGCCAGCAGCAGGAGAATGAACGGAAAATATTCGAGAAAAGCCGTATGGGCCAGCACATGCGATGCGGTAGCCGGGCCGAACCAGATTGCGAGAGGAACGGCAATGAGCAACGCCCAAACGCCCGCTATCTTGGCAAAGTGGTGTTCCCAAAAATGAGGAGCGAGCAGGGGAAACAGGGCAATGGACAGCAGGATGCCGACGAAGGGGAGGGCCCAACCGAGTCCCAGCGTCGCCCCGTCGAGCCCCGCGCCTTCCATCGCAAAACCCGGTGAGGCGAGCGCGACCGTCAGGATCAATGACGCGAGGCCAAGACGCAGGCTCCAGTTACGTCCGATGCGCGCGCCGCCGGATAAAACAGCCATCAGGCCCGCGATGGCCACAGCGAATGGAAGCGGTGGTGAAGATGCACAGCAGCGATCCAGCGATTCGGATAGCCGTCCGGGATCAGCGGTGAAGCCAGGGAGTGTCATGGGGAATCTCTCTCGAAGTCCGCTCTGTATTAGGGAGCATTCGGGCCGCCGCCGCAATCCCCCCGCCGGAAGCCCGCCACCTTCGACGAATGACCCGCGCTGCCGGAAGGGCGCCGCCGGAGAATGGATCGACCTGAAACCATCGCCGCGCTGGCACAGCCGACCATTATTCTGCTAACACCTGTGCCATCGGCACCCAACGCCGCGGCAATTGCGGGAGGACATCATGGCCTATTTCCAGAGAAGAATGGACGGGATCGAGCGTGGCGGCAAAATTGCCGCCGATGTTTTCTGCGTTCTCCTGTTGGGAGTGATGGCGTTGGGCTGCCTCGGCGTTCTGCCCGGCATCATCACGAGCGTGCTGGTCGTGCTGGGGGTGCTCACCATCGATTACTTCACGGCTGACCCGGACGATACGGTTGCCGGTGTCGTTCGATAGGACGCGGACGCCGGCGGCCTATCTGATCCTCTCGTATCTCTGACGAATTATTGCTATCCGCAGTTGCGTGATTTCGGCGCGGCAAATGGATCGCAGGAAACTCGCTGCATTCCGCGTAGCGGAACGCAGGCAAGAACCGTCGATTGACTTGTCGACTCGTCCCATGTTCTCATTCCTCAAAATAAGATCAACGTCTCAGCAAAATCGGGCGGGCGAAGGAGGAGCGGAATGTCGGATCAGAACAGCAAGTTCAATCGTCGAAACGTGTTGATGGGTTCCGTTGCGGCGGTTGCCATGCCTGCGGTCATCGGAACCGCCCATGCGCAGGAAAAGGTTTCCTGGAAGGTGCAGTCGCACTGGCCCAAGGCTTCGGGCTCGTTCAACGACAGTCTCGTCGTGCTCCAGAAGGAACTGGAAGAGCGCACCGGCGGGCGTTTCAAGATGGAATTGTACGGCGCGGGCGAAATCGCGAAGGACCGCGAGATATACAACGTCGTCCGCAAGGGTGTCGTCCAGATGGGCACCATCTCGCCGGCCTACATCCTCGGTGAGGCGCAGGCCATGGGACTGTATTACGGCGTGCCGGGCACGCTGCGCGAAACCTGGGAATTGATGCACCTGACCAAGAATCTCGGCATCGAGAAGATGGTCAACGACGAACTGCGCCCGAAGGGCGTGATCCTGCTGGGCGAAAAGGCCTACCCGACCGAGATCGTGCTGAAGAAGAAGATCAGCTCGGCGGCCGACCTTGGCACCCTGAAGGTGCGTTCGGCCGGCACGATGCTCGATTACCTGTCGGCCGCCGGCACCTCGCCGCAGCAGATCGCCGGCCCCGAGATCTACCAGGCGATCTCGACCGGCGTCGTCGACGGCGCCCACTGGGGCGCGGCGATCGGTGCGCTCTCGATGAAGTTCTGGGAAGTAGCGCCCTATCACATGAAGCCTGCGCTCGGTGTCACCAACGACTGCTGGATCGTCAGCACGGCCGCGCTCGACAAGCTGCCTGCCGATCTCCGGCTGCAGTTCCTCGCCCTGATCGAGGAACGCTACTTCCGTCGTTCGGTCGAGTATTTGCACAAGGAAGCGATCGCGCTCAACACCGGCAAGACCAAGATGAAGGTCGAGGTGGTTCGCTTCCCCGACGACGTACTCAAGAAGTTTGCCGACGCTTCGAAGGGCATCCTCCAGAAGGAAGTCGCCAAGGGACCGGTTGCGAGCAAGGGTGGCGAAGCCCTGACGACGCTGATGAGCGACCTCGGTTACGTCTGACGCTACCGGCCGCCGGCCGGCGGGGCACGGTGGGCGGCATGGCTGAATTTAAAGGTTGTTCCCTGGAAAGTACCGGCGGCGTGAAAGCGCGCCGCCGGCTTGCCGTCGTCAAGCTGATACGGGTCAAAGGATGCTGAAACTCGCCAGGGCGGTCACGCAACTGAATATCTGGATCGGCAAGGTCGCCGCATGGCTGATCGTGCCGATTTTCCTGCTGCTGATGGCTGACGTGATCATGCGCTACGTCGTCGGCAGCGCGGCGATCTGGACCGCCGAGTTCGCGCAGCTGATTTTTGGCGCGTATGCGGTGATTGCCGGCGGTTACCTTCTGGTCGAGCGCGCCCACGTCAATGTCGACATCATCTACGGCAAGTTCAGCCGCGCGAACAAGGCGGTCGTCGATCTCGCTACCTCGTTCCTGTTCTTCCTCTTCCTCGTGGTGCTGATCTGGCAGGGCGTCGATATGGCCTGGGACTCCGCGGCCAAGTTCGAAAGGTCGTCCAGCCTCTGGAATCCGCATATCTGGCCGGTCAAGATCGTCATTCCGGTCGCCGCCGTGCTGTTG
>NZ_JAUYQU010000267.1 GCF_030697065.1 Bradyrhizobium sp. | reverse complement strand
CGATGGCGGATCTGAAGGACGCGCTGCCGAAGACCTGGTCATCGCCGACGATGTCGCCGCATTGCGCCGACGAGACCAAGTACGGCGTGGTCGATGCCGTGGTGAAGCATTTCGAGGCGATGCAGAACAACGGCGAGAAGGTCGCCGGACAGAAAATCCGCGATCTCGTCACCGTCAACGGCGTGCGCGTCACCGTCAAGGACGGCAGCTGGGGCCTGGTGCGGGCGTCATCCAACAAGCCGGAACTGGTGGTCGTGGTCGAGAGCCCGGTGAGCGAGCAGCGCATGCATGATCTGTTCGAGGCGATGAATGTGGTGCTGCGGACGCACCCCGAGGTCGGCGCGTACAATCAGACGATTTGACGGGGGGCTCGAACGCGCCACACCCACCGCCGTCGTCACCTGGCTTGACCGGGTGACCTAGTACGCCGCGGCTTCTCGGTTGATCGCTGACGTCTCTGGAATACTGGGTCACCCGCCTGCGCGGGTGACGACAAGTTGTACTTGTGTTGGCGATCGAATTTACGCCGCGCGCACCGATCCGAGGAAACTGTCGACTTCGAATTTCAAACGTTCGGATTGCGACGACAGCCCGGTTGCGGCGTCGAGCAGTTTCGAGGCGGAGCTGCCGAGTTCGCTGGAAGCCTCGGCGACACCGACGATGTTCTCATTGACCTCGCGGGTGCCGTTCGCGGCCTGTTGCACGTTGCCGGAGATCTCGCTGGTCGCCGATCCCTGCTGTTCGACGGCGGCGGCAATGGCATTGGAGATTTCGTTGATTTCGGCGATGGTGCCGCCGATCGCCTGGATCGCGCTGACGGCCTCACCGGTCGCCGCCTGGATGCTCTGGATCTGCGACGAAATTTCTTCAGTCGCCTGCGCGGTCTGGTTGGCCAGTGCCTTGACCTCGCTGGCGACCACCGCAAAGCCGCGGCCGTGTTCGCCGGCGCGCGCGGCTTCGATCGTGGCGTTCAAGGCCAACAGGTTGGTCTGGCTGGCGATGCTCTGGATCAGGGTCACGACCTCGCCGATCTTCTGCGTCCCCGCGGCGAGGCCCTCGACCACGGCATTGGTGCGACGGGCCTCGTCGGCCGCCTTTCCGGTGACGGTGGCGGAGCGCGTCGCCTGCTGGGCGATCTCGCTGATCGAGGCGGTCAGTTCCTCCGCCGCCGCGGCCACGGTTCCGACATTGAGCGAAGCTTGGGTCGATGCGGCAGCCGCTGCCGCCGTCTGTCGCGCGGCGGCCCCGCTGCTGTTGCTCATCGACGAGGACATGCCCTGCATTTCACGGGAGGCCACGGCGACGGCTTCGACGATATGTCCAACCTTGCTCTCGAATTCGGTGGCCAGCCGGCGCATGGCTGCATCGCGCTCGAGCCTGGCCTGATGTTCGGCCTGGCCGCGCTCGGCGGTGGCGCGGGCCTCGGCGGCGTTCGCGGCTTCGACTTCGGCGGTCTTCTGCGCCGTCGTCATGAACAGTCGCTCCAGCTGATAGGCAACCAGAACCAGCACTGCGGCTTCGAGGATGAGGATGCCCGCGTGAAGCACCACGCGGCCAAAGTCGGCGCCGCCCGGGAAGATCGCCGCCGGAATGATAAAATTCAGCGCCAGATGATGCAGCGCGACGGCGATGGTTCCGGCGAGGATCGGCCTGACGTCGCAATAGGCGACGAGACAGGCAAGCGCTGCGAAGAAGTACATGTGCATGTCGATTTGCCAGGGATGACCGGCGAGTTCCCAGGTAAACACCGAAACCCCGCCCATCAGCGCGACGGCGACCACGAGGCTGGTCGAAAGCCCGTTGCCCGCGGCGCGCCACGACAAGGTGGCTGCCGCGGCAAAGGCCGTCGTGAGAACCGTCGGCATCAGCCAGGATCCGCGCGCCAAGCCGACGGCCATCGCGATCGGAACATGGATCCAGAGCAGCGCAATCAGCGCCCTGCTGGCGGTTTCGCGCAATGCGTCGAGATCCTTGCTGCCGATATTCATGGCCGGATTCCTTCTCAGATTTCCTTGGCGGGAGTGTTGAAGCAGGCAGCAATGGCTTGCGGGTCGAGCGTCAGCCACGCGCCGGCCTGGCGCAAACGGGTCACGCCGTCCCGATCGTTCGGTCTGACCACGAGGATGGCTGCAAGGGCGGTCGTTCTGACGATCGCGGCGTCAGCGGAGGCGGCGGCCTGGTAGATCTGCCGGGCGCTCCACCACGGTGGAAAGGCGACAGCCACAATTTCGGCGCCGGGACGAACCTGGAGCGAGAGCGCCGCGACCGCGACAACGCTGGCCAGCAACAGAGCGGTGGCGTTGAGCCAGGCCGGCCAGCGCGATGTCGGGATATCTCGATCCGGGCTCATGCCGAACTGATATCGGGGCAAGCCTAATTTCGGGTGAACAGCCGCGCTGTAGAACTACGGTGGATACCTGCTACGCCATCGCCGGCACCGGCAATGCGGTCACCGACTTGATCTTCTCCATCGCAAAGCGCGAGGTGACGTTCTTCAGCGGCACCGCGCCGATCAGCTTCTTGTAGAACACGTCGTAGCTGGCCATGTCCGCGACCACCACGCGCAGCATGTAGTCGACGTCGCCGGCCATGCGATAGAACTCCATTACCTCCGGCATCGCGCTGACGGCCCCGGCAAAGGTCTTGAGCCAAGCCTCGGAATGATCGGCGCTCTCTACCGAGACGAACACCGTGATGCCGAGCCCGATCTTGTTCTGGTCGACCAACGCGACCCGGCGCAGGATGACGCCGTCGGCCTCCAGCCGCTGGATCCGCTTCCAGCACGGCGTCGACGACAGGCCGACACGGTCTCCGATCTCGGCGACCGAGAGCGAGGCGTCTTCCTGCAGTACCGTCAGGATTTTGCGGTCGATCGCATCGAGGCGACGATTGGGCTCGCTGGCTGGAAGCGCTAGGTCGGTCATGAGAAGAACTTTGTTCCATCCAAGGTACTAATTACCCTGATATAGAGAAAAATCTTCTAAGACAAGCCCGCTATGGGTCGCCCTGCGCCGCAGCCGACGGCTGGCCCTGGCTCAAAAGCTGTTCCACCTCAATACGTTGCGGAGCGGCGAAGGCGCCGCCATGGCGGGTGCATTTCAGTGCCGCGGCGGCCGAAGCGAACCGCAGCGCCTGCCGCAATTCCTGCTTTTCGGTGATCGCGAGCGCGAACGCGCCATGGAAAACGTCGCCGGCGCCCAAGGTATCCACGGTGTGGACCGGGAAGGCCGGCGTCTCCTGCAGATGCCCCTGCTCGTCGAGCCAGATCGTACCTTTCGCCCCGCGCGTCCCCGCCAGGAACGACGCCGTCAACTTTGCGATCTTCTTCAACGCCTCGCCGTCGTCGGCGATGCCGGCGGTCTCCTGTAACGGCTCGCTCGAAAACACCAGATGGGAAGAGGCGTTGAGCAACCCCTCCCGCAGCGACATCGCGCGGTCGACGTCCACGACCACGGGGATGCCGCGGCGGCGCGCCTCGGCGCACAAATCGGTGCAGAACTCCGCGGCGCGGCTCTCGGTGAGAATGGCAGCGCAATCCTCCAGCAGCGTCTCGGAACTGGGCAGCCGCACTTTCCACAGTTCCGGATCGCGGAAGGTCACGATGGTGCGCTCACCGCTGGGGTCGACCATGACCGTCGAGATCGGCGTCACCAGGCCCGGCATGTGGATAATGTGTTTTGTCTCGATGCCCTCATGCGCGAGCTTTTCGAAGATGAACCTGCTGGATACCTCGCGGGCATCGCCCATCGGGCCGCAGATCGACGCGCGTCCGCCGAGGCGAACGATGCCGATCGCGGCGTTCAGCGCGTTGCCGCCGCAAATCTCGTCGAAATGGGTGGCGTTCTCCTTGGAACCGCGTGCCGGAATGCCGCCGACCCGGAA
>NZ_JAUYQU010000266.1 GCF_030697065.1 Bradyrhizobium sp. | reverse complement strand
CGGAATGCCGGCGAACCGCGACGGCGCAGCCTTGACCTCGCGCAAACGGTCCATCGCCTCCGCGGCCTCGATCGCCGCCTCCGCATCGACACGAACAAAAGCCCGCGCGCCCTCGCCCGTGCTGTCGGCGATCCTGGCCAGGCAGTCATCGACCAGCTTGCGGGCGCTGGTGCGGCCGCCGGCGAGATCGTCGGCCAGTGTAGCCAGAGTCGGGATATTGGGCATGGCGCGTGCTCGCTTCCTAAGGGTTGTCGCATTGTTATGGAGCACGGCGCGCGGCCGATCAATCCTCGAGGCAAGCGAGCCCCGGCGGGGGTATGCAAGCTCGCCGGGAGACCGACAGTGCGTGTGCCGGAATACGCGCCATGCAGCGGCGCGGCTGGACCGTTGACGCCGAATGGTCAATGTCGCATCAAGACCGCAACCTGCGGGCCACGCCGCCCGATCCCACCGGAGGAAATGACCGATATGGCCGAGCCAGCGCGCGCGCGACCGAAACCGACCCCTGAAACCCAGCATTTCTGGGATGGCACCGCCGCCGGCGAACTGCGGCTGCAGCGCTGCGACGCCTGCGCCAACGTCTATTTTCCGCCGCGCCCGTTCTGTCCCTCCTGCGCCTCGCGCAAGGTCAGCATCTTCAAGGCCAGCGGCAAGGGCACGCTCTACAGCTATGTCATCAACCACCGCCCCGCAGCACCGGGCTTCACGCCGCCTTACGCGATTGCCGTGGTGGAACTGGAGGAAGGCCCGCGGATGATGAGCAATATCGTCGACTGTCCGCAGACGCCGGAGGCGCTGGAGCTCGACATGAAGTTGGAAGTCGCGTTCGAGAAGCTCGACGACAAGATCACCCTTCCCCTGTTCCGACCGGCGAAGGGCTAAGCACCATGCGCAGAAACGCAGTCGCCGTCGTCGGCGCAGCCGAGACCACCGAGCTCGGCGTCATTCCCAACATGTCGCAAATCCAGTTGCACGCCGATGCCGCGCTCAACGCCATTGCCGATGCCGGGCTGAAGCTGTCCGATATCGACGGCATCGCCACCGCGGTGGAGACGCCGCAGCAGATCGCGCATTACCTCGGGATCAAGCCGACCTGGGTCGACGGCACCTCGGTCGGCGGCTGTTCGTTCATGCTGCATGTCCGCCATGCCGCGGCGGCAATCGAGGCCGGGCTGTGCAAGACCGTGCTGATCACCCATGCCGAGAGCGGCAAATCGATGATCGGCAAGCTGCCGCGCTCGACGCCGCCGGACAGTCTCAATGGCCAGTTCGAGTCGCCGTTCGGCGTCTACGGGCCGCCGAGCATGTTTCCGATCCCGGTGCTGCGCTACATGAAGACCCACGGCATCACCCATGAGCAGATCGCCATGGTCGCGGTGGTGCAGCGCGAATGGGCGGCGAAAAATCCGCGCGCCATGATGAAGGCGCCGATCACGGTCGAGGACGTGCTGAACTCGAAGATGATCGCCTACCCGTTCCGCATCCTGCAGTGCTGCCTCGTCACCGACGGCGGCGGCGCGCTGATCCTGACCTCGGCTGACCGGGCGAAGGATTTTCCGAACAAGCCGGTCTATGTGCTCGGAACCGGCGAGAGCGTGGAAACGCCGATGGTCAGCCAGATGGAGACTTTCGACAGTTCGCGCGCCTTTCGCACCGCAGGTCCCCTCGCCTTCAAGGAGGCCGGCATTGCCCACAAGGACGTCGATCATCTGATGATCTACGACGCCTTCGCGCATCTGCCGCTCTACGGCCTCGGCGATCTCGGCTTCATGCCGCACGAAGAGACCGGAAAGTTCATCGCCGACGGCCACACCCGTCCCGGCGGCAAGCTGCCGCTCAACACCAATGGCGGCGGCTTGAGCTACATGCATTCGGGCATGTACGGCATGTACGCGCTGCAGGAGAGCGTGCGACAGATGCGTGGGCTAGCGCCGGCCCAGGTCAAGGATGCCAAAATTTCGGTCTGCCACGGCGTCGGCGGCATGTTCGCGGCATCAGGCACGATCATCTTCACGAACGAGAAGTAATCACCTTCGTCATTCCGGGATGGTCCGAAGGACCAGACCCGGAATCTCGAGATTCCGGGTTCGATGCTTCGCATCGCGCCGGAATGACGAAGGACAACAGGAGCACCCCATGACAAAATCACTGCAGGACAAAGTCATCATCGTCACCGGCGCGGGCCGCGGCATCGGGCGCGAGATCGCGCTGTTGTGCGCTGCGGAGGGCGCGAAGGTCGTGGTCAACGATCCCGGCGTTGCCGCCGACGGCGCCGGCAACAGCGCCGCGCCCGCCGAGGAGGTCGTGGAAGAGATCAAGAAGCGCGGCGGCACCGCGGTCGCCAATTTCGAGTCGGTGGCGGAAGCGATCCCCGCGAGCAAGATCGTCAAGACCGCGACCGATCATTTCGGCAGGCTTGACGGCGTCGTCAACAATGCCGGCATCCTGCGCGACATGATCTTCCACAAGATGAGCGTGGAGGCGTTCGAATCCGTCATCAAGGTGCATTTGATGGGCTCGTTCTACGTCAGCCATGCTGCGGCACGGCTGTTCCGCGAGCAGGAAAGCGGCTCCTTCGTGCACTTCACCTCGACCTCGGGCCTGATCGGCAACTTCGGCCAGGCCAATTATGCCGCTGCCAAGCTCGGCATCGTTGGCCTGTCAAAGTCGATCGCGCTCGACATGGGGCGCTTCAACGTGCGCTCCAACTGCGTCTCGCCGTTCGCCTGGACCCGCATGATCGGCACCATTCCGACCGAGACCGAAGCGGAGAAGGCGCGGGTCGAGAAGATCAAGCAGATGGGCCCGGAAAAGATTGCACCCATCTGCGCCTATCTGCTCAGCGACGCCGCCAAAGAGGTATCCGGGCAGATCTTCGGCGCGCGCATGAACGAGCTTTTTCTGTTCAGCCAGAACCGGCCGGTTCGCTCGGTGCATCGCGGCGAGGGCTGGACGCCGCAGACGATCGCCGAACACGGCATGCCGGCGCTCAAGGGGTCGTTCTACAAGCTCGACCGCTCCGCGGATATTTTCCCCTGGGATCCGATCTGAGAGGGGACGTCATTCCGGACACGCGTCTTCGCGAGCCCCGGAACGACAGCGAAGCGTAGGGTGGGCAAAGGCGCGCTCCGCGCCGTGCCCGCCATACAGCGCAATATCTATATGACGGTCAATCTGGTGGGCACGGCGCAAGGGCGCCTTTGCCCACCCTACGAAACTCGCCGTCGCATTTTTGCCTACCCGCTGTTCCGCAAGCCCGCCGAAATCCCGTTGATGGTGAGCTGGATGCCGCGCAGCACCTGCTCGTCGGGGTTTTGCGCGCGGTGCTCCTTCAGCAATTCGACCTGCACATGGTTGAGCGGATCGAGGTACGGGAAGCGGTTGCGGATCGAGCGGTCCAGCAGCGGGTTGCCCTGCAGCAGGCGTTCCTGTCCCATGATATCCAGCAGCGTTTCGATCGAGAGATGCCATTCGCGCCGGATGCGGCCGAAGATTTTCTCGCGCAGTTCGGTATCGGGCACCAGTTCAGCATAGCGCGAGGCGATCGCGATCGAGCTTTTCGCCAGCACCATGTCCATGTTCGACAACAGCGTGCGAAAGAACGGCCATTCGCGGTACAACTCCTTCAGGAACGGCATGCCCTTGTCGGGGTGCTGCGCGATCCAGCTTTCCACCGCGCTGCCAAAGCCGTACCAGCCCGGCAGCATCAGGCGGCACTGCGCCCAGCTGAACACCCAGGGAATGGCGCGCAAATCCTCGATGGCGCGGGTCTTCTTGCGTGAAGCCGGCCGGCTGCCGATGTTCAGCGTCGAGATCTCGGTGATCACGGTGGACGCCCAGAAATATTCGACGAAGCCGTCGGTCTCGTAGACCAGCCCGCGATAGGCTTTGAAGGCAAGCTCCGACAACTGCTCCATCGCATCGAGATATTCGCGCCGCGGCGCGCTGTGTTTGGGCTGCAGCAGGCTTGCTTCCAGGGTTGCCGCAGCCAGAATTTCCAGATTGTTGCGGCCGACTTCGGCGTTGGAATATTTGCTGGAGATGATTTCGCCCTGCTCCGTGATGCGGATCTGGCCGTTCACCGCGCCGCCGGGCTGCGCGATAATGGCGTCGTAGCTCGGCCCGCCGCCGCGGCCGACCGATCCGCCGCGGCCGTGAAACAGCCGCAGGCGCACATGGTGGCGCTCGAACACTTCGATCAGTCCGATCTCGGCCTTGTAGAGCTCCCAGCCCGAGGTGACGAAACCGCCATCCTTGTTGCTGTCGGAATAGCCCAGCATCACCTCCTGCACCGCGCCGCAACTGTCCACCAGCTTGCGGTAATCGTGCAGCGCCAGCATCCGGTCCATGATGCCGCTCGATGCCTGCAAATCCTCGATGGTCTCGAACAGCGGCACGATGTTGATGGCGCTGCGGCCGGAGGGATGGACCAGCCCGGCCTCCTTCAGCAGCACCGCGACCTCCAGCATGTCGGACATGCCCTTGCACATCGAGATGATGCATTGGGGAATCACATCGCTGCCGAACTTGGCATGGGCCTCGGCGGCGGCGTGGAACAGCGCGAGTTCGCCCGCGGTTTCCTCGCTGTATTTCACGAAGGCGGAGGTCAGCGGACGGGCATTGCGCAGTTCGGCCGCCAGCAGCGCGACCCGCGCCTCCTCGTTCAGCGCCAGATAGGACATGCCGGGCATCGCCGCATCGATCAGTTCGGAGACGGTGCGCTCGTGCACGGCGGAATTCTGCCTGATATCGAGGCTGGCGAGGTGGAAACCGAAGCAGTCCACGGCGCGGCGCAGCAGCCGCAGCCGTCCGCGCGCGATCACGCCCGAATTGTTCGAGATCAGCGAACGATAGAGAATGTCGAGATCGGCCTTGAACTCGGCCACATCGGCATAGGCCTCGGCTTCGCCGACCGGCCGCCGGGTGATACCGACATCCAGCCCCAGCGCGGTCGCGGTGAGCCGCGCGTAAATCCCCGATACCGCCAGGCGATAGGGCTCGCCGCTGCGATGCGGCGACTTGTCGGGCGAGCGTTCGGCGAGGTTGCGCAGATCCTTGGAGACATCGGCCAGATGCGCCGCGAGCGACAGCTCGGAGCCGAGCACGTGCAGTTCCTCGAGATAGAAGCGCAGCACCCGGCTGGACTGCAGCTTGAGCGTGCCGCGCATCACCTCGGCGGTCACGAACGGGTTGCCGTCGCGATCGCCGCCGATCCAGCTTCCCATCCTCAGGAAAGAGGCCAGCTCGCCGCGCACGGGGTCGCCCTCGTTCAGCCGGTCCTCCAGCGCGCAGTGCAGCCGCGGCACCTCGTGCAGGAAGGTGTAGTCATAGAAGGACAGGCCGTTGGCGACTTCGTCGAGCACGGTGAGCTTGGTCCGGCGCAACAGATTGGTCTGCCACAGCGTCAGCACCTCGCGGCGCAGTTGCTCGTCGCTGGCCTCGCGCTCTTCCGGTGTCAGTTGCACCCGCTCGCGGCGGTCCAGCAGGGCGGCGATCTCCATCTCGCGGTCGATCGTGCTCTTGCGGCGGACTTCGGTGGGATGCGCGGTCAGCACCGGGCTGATCAGGGCCGCCGAAAAAAACTTGCGCAGGTCGGCAGCGGTAAATCCCGCCGCGCGGGCATGCGCCAGGGTCAGCGGCAGCGTTCCCGGGTGCGGCGTGCCGCCCGCGGACGAGCGCATGCGCATCTGCCGGATGTTGTTCTGGTCCTCGGCGATGTTGGCGAGGTGGGAAAAATAGCTGAAGGCGCGCACGATGCGCACGGTCTGGCTGATCGACATGCTGTCGAGGATCAGTTCGAGCTCGCGCCGGGCGGTCTTGTCCTCGTCGCGGTGGAACCGGATCGAGGTCTGCCGGATGCGTTCGACCAGATCGAACACGTCGGCGCCTTCCTGGTCGCGCACGGTGTCGCCGAGTATGCGGCCCAGCAGCCGGATTTCCTCACGAAGCCGGGCATCCGCCTCGACGTCTTCGCTGCGGTTGGGACGCGAATCCGGGTCGGAAGGCATGATCTGGGGTGACATGGTCGGCTACTCCAGAAATTGCCCGGCAGTCTGGAGTGTGCAAGTTTTTTGCCGCAGTGCAAGATAAAGATGGCGGGAGACGCTGGGACACGGGCGCCTAGATCTTCCTTCCCGCCCGCTCCCAATAGGGATCGCGCAGGCGGCGCTTGAAGATCTTGCCGGAATCCTCGCGCGGCAGGTTTTGCTGGATTTCGACGTGTTTCGGGACCTTGTAATC
>NZ_JAUYQU010000239.1 GCF_030697065.1 Bradyrhizobium sp. | reverse complement strand
GAGGCGCTCGCGCGCGGCGTTACCGAGGCTCTGGATCATGTCGTCGATGTTCTTCACGGTCTCGGCGAGGTTCGACACCACCGTCTTGTCGGCGCCGAGCGTGGTGATCTCGCCGAGCTTGGCCAGCGTGACCGCCTGGGTTTCCTTCATCTTCTTGGCGCGTTCTTTCAGGATCTCGTCGCTCTGCGAGGCCAGCAGCGCCGGTCCCTGGCTGGCGAGGCTCGCGCTCTGTTCGGAGAGTTGCAGGCTGGCGGCGAGGCGCGGTATGTCGCGTCCGCTCAGTTCGACCATCGCTCCGCCGAGATGCCCGAGCACCATGCCGGCGCCGACGCTGATGACGATGGCCATGCCCGCAATCACCGCGAAGGCGGCGAACAGGCTGCCTCTCACGCCCCAGCGTGGACGCAGCAACCCCAGCAGCCCGCCGATCTTGCCGATCGAGAATTTCAACGCCATGCCGTCCCCGCCCACACGTTCAGGATGAATTTTCTGACGAGGAGTATCGCGTTACCGGGTTAACAAAATCACGAGGATTTGAACCGGCGCGAAATTTTTGCGCGAGCCGACGAAGAGAGTCGCGTCGCATATTCCGCGATCCGGCATATCCGCGAGATGATCGGTGGCCGATCAATACCTCGCAGCAGTCGAACCGCCCAGATTGAAGCGATAGTTCACGCCGGCCTTCAAAGTGTGCTCGTCGTTGTTGAAGGTGCCGAACGGGACCAGCGCGGCCGGAGCGACGAAGCGGCTCTTGCCGAAGTCGTAATACTGATACTCGGCCTTGGCCGACCAGTTCGGCGCGAACAGATATTCGATGCCGGCGCCGACGGTGTAACCGTTGCCGTGATCTCGGTTGAGCGTGAAGGCGACCGGAGCGCCGCCGAAGGTCAGGGTTTCGTTATGGCTGGAATAGGCATAACCGCCCTTGGCGTAGAACAGCGCCGCGCCCCAGGCGTAGCCGAGACGGCCGGTGATCGAGCCGAGCCCGCGCTGGTTGTTGCTGTAGACGAAGCCGGCGGGGAAGATCGCACCGATCTTGTTGCTGCTGAGCCATGAATACTGGCCTTCGACGCCGACCACGAAGTTGCCGGCGAACTGATAGTCGGCGCCGACCTGCACACCGCCGAGGAATCTTGCGTCATAATTGCTCAACACGAGACCGCTGAAATTGTTGCTGCCGCTGAAGGCGCCGCCGGCGTGACCGCCGAGATAGAAGCCGGTCCATTGGTAGATCGGCGCCGCATAGGCCGGCGCCTGCCCGTAAGGACGAGCCCCGAGATCGGCGGCGACGGCGGGTACGCCGGCGCCGAGAATGGTAAGGGCTGTGAGGGCGACAATACCGGTAGTGAGCTTCATGATGCAGTCTCCGACGGATTTCGGCGGACGTGCGCTGTCGGTGCCGTCCATGCCGCGGAGTTAGACGGCATTTGAATAAAATGCCGTGACCGGACCGCCGAAGCGGTGCCTGCCGGAAGCCAAATGCTGTGCGTGCTTAATGAAATCCTAACGAAAAAAGGCCGGCTGTGAAGCCGGCCTTTCGTCAGTGTCGCGTAAGATGGCGATCAATAGCGAGCAGCAACCGGGGCGCCGCCGAGGTTGAAGCGGTAGTTGATGCCGGCCTTGACTGTGTGCTCGTCGTGGCGGGTGCTGCCGTACTGGGTCAGCACGGCGGGCGTCACGAAGTTGGTCTTGCCGAAGTCGTAGTACTGGTACTCGATCTTGCCCGACCAGTTCTGTGCGAACATGTATTCGAGGCCGGCGCCAACGGTGTAGCCGTCATGATGGCTGCTGTTGGTCGTGAACGCCTGCGGCACGCCGCCGAGCGTCAACGACTGGCTGTAGTCGGAGTAGGCATAGCCGCCCTTGACGTAGAGCAGAGCCGGACCCCAGGTGTAGCCGAGACGGCCGGTGACCGAGCCGAGGCCGCGCTGGTTGTGGGCGTAGGTGTAACCCGCGCCCGCGCCGGTGAAGGCCGCGCCGCCGTTGTTGCTGCCGAGCCAGGAGTACTGGCCTTCGATACCGAGCACCCAGTTCGGGGCGAACTGGTAGTCGGCGCCGCCCTGCAGACCGCCGAGGAAACGGCCGTCGCTGTCGTTGTTGGTGGTGCCGAGGAAACCGTTGTTGCCGCCGAAGGCGCCGCCGACGTGACCGCCGATGTAGAAGCCGGTCCAGTTGTAGATCGGCATGTACGCCGCGGGCGCTGCCTTGGTGTAGGGGCGAGCTGCCATATCGGCTGCAAGTGCTGGCACAGTCGCGCCGAGAGCGATGAGGGCCACAGTACCGAGGAGGAAGTTCTTCATTAGGTGTAGTCTCCAGGAGTCATTTTTATTTTCAGATGAGCTGCGTTAGCGGCGTCGTCCATGCAGCGCAGTTAGACTGCTTCCGTGTGGAATGCTGTCACCCATCGGTCACACCGGGGATGTTCCGCTCGATTCAAGAAACATCGATTTTTACGTGCTTAATTAGGCCTTAATGAACTCTAAATGAGGCCTTAATCGCCGCTTGAATCGATGCGCCGGGCGGCTTCCATCGATCGATAATTCCGACAAGCGCATCTCGCCCGACCGAAGATTGCGTATGCAGCGCAAGATCATCTCGATGCGTTCGCCAAGCGCTCGCTGCAGAACGTTTCGGGGAAGCAGGTCACTTCGACGTGATCGCGCTTCGGTATGCAGGCGCGCAAGCGCGGCAGCGCAATCGCCGTCAATTCAGCCGAGACGGCGACGGACCTCGTCCCGCATCAGCTCGCGGAAGGCTTGCCGGCGCGCGGGCCGCTCGGTCTCGGGGACATCGTGCCGGTCGAAGATGTCGAAGTTGTCGAGGATCGGATGACGATCGCTGGCCATCGCCAGCACGCGGAGCTGTTCGGCGACCTGTTTGCTGGGACCGCTGACTTCCCATCGGCGAATCATGTTGGCGCCGGTTTCAGGCGCAAGCCCGCACAGCCGGGCCATATCGGCCGCCGACATCGGCCTGCCGATGGCATCACCGAGATCCGCGCGAAGCTGCTTCAGTTCATGGCCGGTCATAGGGAGAATCAGTTGGCGAGAAATGCATCTGCGCGGTGATCCAGCGGCATCGTGGCATGATTGTGGTTCGTCAGGTTCCGAACCGCTTCCCGCACGGACCCCGCTCAACGACCGCTCCATGGGGCCGCGCCAGGCACCGGGATATTCTCCGCAGAAGATCATTGGGAAGAATTGGCTTTATTTTAGCACTCGCCATGCCGAAATCCTGGCGGCGGGGCCGAGGTCGATCGGCTCGAGGAATTCCGGCGTTTGGCCGCGGCCAAGCCGCGCCTCCAGTCCCTCCGGAGCGAGCTTGATGATGTTCCGGTCGGGGGCTGCCGAGCAGGTTACCACATAGTCGACGCCGCGATCCCGCAATATCCGCTGCGCCGTCGCCATGGGCGCCAGCATCAGCTTGATCAATGCCGTGTTGCCATCATTGTTGCGATGGTAGGGCCCGGCAAAAACCTCGTGACCTGTCTCGGCAAGAATCGCCGGTCCGAGATCGAGCGGCGCCATCACGCGTCCCTTTGGAAGTTGTTTCAGGGATGCGACGTCCGACAAGCTCCGGCACGGCGACAGATCGCCAATGGCCTCCGGCTCGAAGATGGCATCCAGCATCGGCTTCGCCGATAGTCCTGCGACCGCCAGACCGAAAGGAGACGCGACGATCGCCACGAGAAGCAGCCTCGGTCCGGCCGCAAAACGCGGCCACAGGATTCCGAAACTCGCGGCAAAAACCGGAGCCGCCACCATCGAGGCCGCGGCGAGGCCCCGCATCTGCATAAAGCCGAAGCCGACCAGCGCGGCCAGTGTCGCTGATACGACAATCCAGCGGAACCTTTCAGCCGGGCGGGACCGGATCAGCGCCATCGCGGCGAGACCCAGCGTCATGATGGGAAACACGTAATAGGAAGCAACTCTCTCGGGGAAAAGCTGCAGCATCCTGCCGAATGAGATCGCTTCGGCGATGTTGTTGACCCATAGCGACCGGACGATCGGATCGAGATGTCCGAAGGGCGATGCGATGCATCCCGAAAACAAGGCGAGGAACGCGCCGACCAGAACGACTCCCAGCGCCGCTCCGCTCGCCGCGCGCATGCGCCGCGTTGATGCGTAGCGATCGATTCCGACCATAAGCATCAGGCCGATGCCGCCGCCGGCGGTCAACAGCAGTACCGGTCCACCGAAGGCGTCACATACCGGCGCGGCAAGCGACGACAGTGGAAGCAAGGCCGGCGCGAGCAGGAGCGAGGATGCCGCCAGCCCAGCGCCGAAGGCGCCGACCTGCCGTGCGACGGGCGCGCCACGCCAGACAAAGAGGCCGGATACCGCAACGCCGGTTGCTGCTATGGCAGGCAGCGTTTCGAGGCCGATCGCCAGCGACAGCGACGCCATCAGGCCGCCCAGCGCAGCCTTGACGGCGCTTTGCTCGATCTGTGTCGTCATCAGGACCAGGGCGAGCAGCAAGACGATCTGCGCGTTGTGGTGATCGATCGCGCCAGCCCTGAAATGGACGAGGGCCGGTACGGATAGCACGGCCAGGACCACGGCCGCGATCACCGGGGCCGTGCCGTTGCTCAGTTGCCGGGCGATCGCAGCAATCAGCGCCAGCGCGGCTGCAAACAGCAGCGTCGGCCAGAGATACAGCGTCACGGCCTGCGCATCGCGCATTCCCAACAGCGGCTTCAGCAACAGGATCAACCCGGCCAGCGGCGCGTCGATGAGGCGCGACCAGTGCATGGATGTGCCGGCCGGCGGATCCATTCGATGCTGGAACACATCGAACCAGCCTTGCCCGCCGATCAAGTCGGCGACACCGACCAGCCGCATGGCATCATCCGTGGACAGGGCATCGAACACGCCGCCGTTGATCGCGGGCCACGCCAGCGTGACCGACGCTGCCAAAAAAAGCAGCGGGATCAGGATTTTCAGATCAGCGCCGCGTTGTCCCCTGTGTGCCGCGCGGTCCGAGGCCACGGTGAGGTCAGACATGGTTTTTTCCACTAGCGTTAGCGACGACATCAGGAGCGGCTGGCAGCCCGGACAGGGTTGCAGGCGAGAGGCCATGCCGGCGCAGATTCCAGGGCGAGCGCCGTGCCAGTGTGCACCGTCGCGCGTTAAGCAACTCCTACGGGCGCAGAGAACGAAGGGGGATACCGAAAAGCTCGCTCGGGATTGCTCGCGCGGAACGCACGGGAACAGGGGCCGGGGGAGCGGCTGGGAGCGCCAAGCCCTTATTCTGCGAGAAAGACTGGTGCTGCCAGACAGGATTGAACTGTCGACCTCTCCATTACCAATGGAGTGCTCTACCACTGAGCTACGGCAGCATGCTCCGGATGCGAGAATCGGCCCAAAGAGCCCTGCAGAGCGGGCCGATCCTTGCCACAAGCCCCCCGCCTGCGCAAGCGCGGGAGGGGTTTGCGGGACCCTCAAAAACGGCCGAATCAGGCGTCGTAGCCCCTGGCCGGGTCCATTGTTGGCCGATTCGGCTCCCGAT
>NZ_JAUYQU010000188.1 GCF_030697065.1 Bradyrhizobium sp. | reverse complement strand
TCGCAGCCGATGATCGGCTGGATGCCGTAACCGGCCATCTTGTCGGAGAATTCCAGCGCCCCGAACATGTTGTCGGTATCGGTCAGCGCCAGCGCCGGCTGGCGGTCGGCCTTGGCCAGTTCACCGAGCTTCTGGATCTTGATCGAGCCCTTCAGCAGCGAATAGGCGGAATGGACGTGAAGATGGACGAATCCGGCATTGGCGACATTTGCCGAAGGTTTTGAAGTCATGGACGTCAGCGATCATCTGGCATGAGGGAGGCAGGCCGCCCTCGCAGGGCCGACTCGCGTCCCGATGGTGATGCCTGGCGCCCGGCCTGTCCACGCCGAACCGCGCCACAGGCCCCGGCATCCCCGCTTTCCTGCCGGGGGTGCCGCCTGGTCCGTCAGGACCTCACAGCTGGGGAATGAGCTGCGCCCAGACCGCGATCATCCCGACAAACAACGTAAGCGACGCCAGCGCCGCAGCCTCTTCCACAAACGTCTTCAACATGTCCGCCTCCTGACAATGGAACATATGAAGAACATTGTTCCTTTTTTGTTCTTCGGAGTCAAGAGGGCGATTGGCCTGTCTGGATCACCGGTGGCCGATCTATTGATGGACCTGTTTAAGGAGAACGGAACCGGAATAGCCGTTCCGTCAATGGAAACCGTAAAACTACGGGGATCGGGAGCCTCCCAAACGTGATTTGCCAGTTATTTCCGTTTGGGTTTCTTTGAGCCTGTCACCATGAGAAAGGGACAACCGATGATTCTTCGTCTTACCGCTGCAATCTTCGCTTTCGCCGCGCTCGGCACCAGCATCGCCGCTGCCGGTTGCTGCCCCTGACGGCCGACTGCACAGCTTGACCGAGGGAGGCCGCCTGGTTGGCGGCCTCTTTTTGCCGTTCGCGTTTTTGGTCGCCACATCAGGAACGAACGTCCGCCAGCCGACTTAGCCATGCAAGACCGGGTGCATCCCCCAAGGCATCCGAGGAAATACTGGACGGTCTCAATCCCTCGGGTTGGGGCCGTTTCTTTGGTTGGGGCCGTGACCAAGTCACACCGCCCCAAATTCCCGCTGCGCTGTTCGAACTTTCGCCGGTTTTGAATGCGTCATTGCCGTTCTGGCAATTTGTACTTGAACGACCGGCCCGCCCGCGCTCTGCCTCAAGGCCGCAGGCTCACGGCGATCGAGGCCAGTTCGGTCGAGAGCGCGCGCACAGCCCTTTCCGCTTCCGCCGGCAGCTGTTCGAGACTGCATCCGAACGGGACTTCCAGACCGAGGGATTGCGAGGGATCGGATTCCCAGACCAGCCCGACATGGGATTTCCCCGCCGCCATATTGTGGCTGAGCGATACGATTTTCAGTCCGCCATGTTCAGCCATATTGCCTCCTGCCCTGCTGCCACTCTGCTGCGGGCCAATATGCGCCGACGGGGGTCGGGTTCAAGGCCCCGCCACTGTGCGGCTGACCTAAATCAACATGTCACTTTGGCAGCGGAACCAATTGATATGCTTGATGCGCTTGAACCCCGCGCAGGAACGTGAGTTGACGAAGCGCCGCCGGACCGGCTCTGGTTCCCGCAATGGATTCGACGACGAGCGGCTTGCTGCCGGGTGGAGGTATCGATGCGTAATTGGGTTGTGGCGCTGCTGGGCGCGGGCGGACTGGCAATGATGGGCGCGGCCCCGGCCGAGGCGGTCGGCACCCGCTATCCCTTCTGCATCCAGGGCGATCAAATTCCCGCGCTGAGCCAATGCACCTTCACCAGCTATGAGCAGTGCCAGGCCACCGCCTCGGGGCGGTTTCTCACCTGCATCGAAAATCCCTATTACAACCCCGGTCCCGAAGCCGATCCGCGCGCCATGCGCGGCCGCGAGCGCGGCCAGCCGGTCTATCCCCGGTACTGACGGCGGGTTCGAAGGAGGCACCGATGCGTAATCTGGCTTTGGCAATTGTGGCGCTGGCGACGGTCTCGGCGGCCGGACCGGCGGCGGCGCAGACCTACGACCCGGCCTATCCGGTTTGCCTGCACGTCTATGGACGGATCACCTATTACGAATGCAGCTTCACCTCGCTGGCCCAATGCGCCGGCTCGGCCTCGGGCCGCTCCGCCCAGTGCGAGATCAATCCCTATTACGCGGGGCCCCGGCGCCCCCAGCGGCAGCGGCGGACCTACTGATCGGGTCCCGCGGCGATCGCTTCGCGAGCGCATAGAGCCAGAAAAAGGTATTATAGTAGGGTTGCTCATTCATTGCATGGGGTTGTTTTCAACATTTTCGGTTGAGGCCCCCGCCGGCAGGTTCCACTGCCCCTAATCGAGCTCGACGACCTTGCCTTCGGCCAGCGACACCCGGCGGTCCATGCGGCCCGCCAGTTCCATATTATGGGTCACGATCAGCATCGCGACGCGGGTCGCCTTGACCAGTTGCATCAGCGCCCCGAACACATGATCGGCGGTATGCGGATCGAGGTTGCCGGTCGGCTCGTCCGCGAACAGCACCCGCGGCGCGTTGGCGACCGCGCGCGCGATCGCCACCCGCTGCTGCTCGCCGCCCGACAGTTCGGAGGGCCGGTGCTTGATGCGTTCGCCGAGGCCGAGATAGGCCAGGATCTCGGTGGCGCGCTTGACGGTTTCGGCGCGCTTGAGGCCGCGGATCATCTGCGGCAGCATGACGTTTTCCAGCGCGGTGAATTCCGGCAACAGCCGGTGCGACTGGTAGACGAAGCCGATGTCGCTGCGGCGGATCATGGTGCGCTCGATGTCGGACAATTGCGAGGTCGGCGCACCTCCGACATAGACCTCGCCGTCATCGGGGGTCTCCAGCAGGCCCGCGATGTGCAGCAGCGTCGATTTGCCGGCGCCCGACGGCGCCACCAGCGCAACCGACTGCCCGGCCCACAGCGCGAGCCTGGCGCCGTCGAGAATGGTCAGCGTCTCCGCGCCCTGCGTGTACTGGCGCTTGATGTCGTGGAGATAGACAACCGGTACGTCTTCCGCCCCCTGCTCCATCTGGCCCTCACTCATACCGGAGCGCGTCGACGGGATCGAGGCGCGCGGCGCGCCACGACGGATACAGCGTGGCCAGGAACGACAGTGTCAGCGCCATGATCACGACCGCGGTGGTCTCGCCGACGTCGATCTCGGCCGGCATCTTGGAGAGGAAATAAAGCTCCGGCGAGAACAGTTCGGTGCTGGTCATCCAGGACAGGAACTGGCGGATCGATTCGATGTTCAGGCAGATCACCATGCCGACGAAGAATCCGGTCAGCGTGCCGACCACGCCGATCGCCGCCCCCGTGATCAGGAAGATTCGCATGATCGAGCCCTGCGAGGCCCCCATGGTGCGCAGGATCGCGATGTCCTGTCCCTTGTCCTTCACCAGCATGATCAGGCCGGAGACGATGTTCAGCGCAGCGACCAGCACGATCATGGTCAATATCAGGAACATGACGTTGCGTTCGACCTGCAGCGCGTTGAAGAAGGTCGAGTTGCGCTGCCGCCAGTCGACCAGAAACACCGGTCGCCCCGCCGCTTCGGTCACGGCCTTGCGGAAGCCGTCGATCCTGTCGGGGTTGGTGGTGAACACCTCGATCGCGGTGACGTCGTCCTTGCGGTTGAAATAGGCTTGCGCCTCCGGCAGCGGCATGAAGACGAAAATGCCGTCATATTCCGACATGCCGACCTCGAACACCGCCGCGATCTTGTAGGGTTTTATCCGCGGCGTGGTGCCCATCGGCGTCACCGCGCCCTTTGGCGCCACCAGCGTGATGCTGTCGCCGGCATGCAGCGACAATTGATCGGCCAGCCTGCGGCCGATGGCGACGCCCTGCCCCTCGTCGAAGCCGTCGAGCGAGCCTTGCTTGATGTTCTTGGCGATCGAGGTGAGGTTGACCAGATCGCCGGCGCGGATGCCGCGGACGAACACGCCGGCGGCATTGAACGGCGAGGAGCCCAGCGCCTGGCCGTCGACCACGGGGGCCGCGAGGCGGATGCCCTCGACCTGGCTGATGCGCTCGGCGACATCCTTCCAGTCGGTCAGCGGCGATTCCAGCGGCTGCACCAGGATATGGCCGTTGACGCCGAGGATCTTGTCCAGCAGTTCCTTGCGGAAGCCGTTCATCACGGCCATCACGATGATCAGGGTGGCGACGCCGAGCATGATGCCGAGGAACGAGAACCCGGCGATCACCGAGATGAAGCCCTCCTTGCGGCGCGCGCGCAGATAGCGTCCGGACAGGAGCCATTCGAAGGGCGCAAACGGTCGGGTTCGAACTGGCTCGCTCATGGCTTCATCCATAGTTCGATTTACAGGCGATTCGGGCTAATTGTGGCCGTCACGTCTGATATTCCGCCGCTGGGCGGTGGATAATTCGTCAAGACGTCAGCCGCGCCACGACGTCCGCCGGGCTCAGATTCTCCCGCGTCCCGTCGCTGCGCCGCTTCAATTCAAGCTTGCCGTCGGCGAGGCCCTTGGGGCCGACCAGAATCTGCCAGGGAATGCCGATCAGGTCGGCGGCGGCGAATTTCGCGCCGGCGCGCTGGTCGGTGTCGTCATACAGCACCTCCACGCCCCTGGCCTCGAGCTCGCGATAGAGCTTCGCGCAGGCCGCATCGACATCCTCGGCGCCCTGTTTCAGATTCAGGATGACAGCCTTGAACGGCGCCACCGCCTCCGGCCATTTGATGCCGGCGTCGTCATGGCAGGCCTCGATGATGGCGCCGACCAGCCGCGAGACGCCGACGCCGTAGGAGCCGCCGTGAACCGCGAGTTCGGCGCCGTCGGAGCCTGCCACCAGCGCCTTCATGGTCTCGGAATATTTGGTGCCGAAATAGAAGATCTGGCCGACCTCGATGCCGCGCGTCTGCACCTTCTTGCCGGCGGGCACTTCGCTGTCGAAACGGGCGGCGTCGTGCACGTCCTCGGTGGCGGCATAGACCGAGGTCCATTGCTTGATGATCGGGGACAAATCGCTGTCGTAGTCGATATCGTCGCCGGGCACCGGCAGATTGAGCACGTCGCTGTCGCAGTACACCGCGGACTCGCCAGTTTCCGCCAGCACGATGAATTCGTGGCTGAGGTCGCCGCCGATCGGACCGGTCTCGGCGCGCATCGGGATCGCCTTCAATCCCATCCGGGCGAAGGTGCGCAGATAGGCCACGAACATCCTGTTGTAGGAGCGCCGCGCCGCGGCCTCGTCGACGTCGAAGGAATAGGCATCCTTCATCAGGAATTCGCGGCCGCGCATCACGCCGAAACGCGGACGCTGCTCGTCGCGGAATTTCCATTGAATATGATAGAGATTGAGCGGCAGGCTCTTGTAGGACTTCACATAGGAGCGAAAGATCCCGGTGATCATTTCCTCGTTGGTCGGCCCATACAGCAGCTCGCGCTTGTGCCGGTCGGTGATGCGCAGCATTTCCGGACCATAGGCATCGTAACGGCCGCTTTCGCGCCACAGGTCGGCGAGTTGCAGCGTCGGCATCAGCAGTTCGATGGCGCCGGCGCGGTTCTGTTCCTCGCGCACGATCTGCTCGATCTTCTTCAGCACCCGGAGGCCCAGCGGCAGCCAGGCATAGATGCCCGCCGCCTCCTGCCGCATCATGCCCGCGCGCAGCATCAGGCGATGCGAGACGATCTCGGCCTCCTTCGGATTCTCCTTGAGGATGGGCAGAAAGAACCGCGACAATCGCATGGGGACACCAGAAGAATCGGGGGGGACACGGGGTGTGCGCCAGTGAAACCGGATCGGCTGCGAAAACACAAGGGCGGGGTCGGAAAAACCCGCCAGAACAGCGGATTACGCGTCACTTTTGCCAGACCAATTGACCTTGCGATTAAGGCGCAAACGCGGCTTTGCCAATGACGTTCCGGAATTCCGAGCGTCTTCAGCGCGCGGGCACGTCGAAATCGTCTTCCAGCGTGATCTTCTCGAAATCCGTTACCAGGGCGTCGATGCGCAGATGCCAGCGGCCGGCAAAGGGGATCGCGACATCCCGGACCGACCAATGGCCGTCGGCGCCCAGCACGGCCTTGCGTTCGAACGGCTCGATGCCGCGCTCCGGCAGGCTCAGTGTCAGCGTGGCTTCCTTTGCCGGCAGCGGCGCGCCCTCGCCGTCCATCAATTGCAGGACAAAATGATCGATGCCCACCTTGCCCGGCGAAACCAGCACCTGGAACATCGCCTTTCCGGTATGGATGTGGATCGCCAGCGGCGGGACGACGGCCGCGGCCATTACGCGCGGCGGCGGCGTGAAGCGCCATCCGGCGACGACGGCCAGAATGGCCAGGGCGATGACGCACTCCGCCAGAACCGATCGACGCAGCGGCCTCGTGTCGCGGGGATCGGCGGCCAGTGCCGGGGTCAGCCGAAAACGGTTCAGCGCCGCCAGTCCGAGCAGCGCCGCGACCAGCGCGAGCTTGACCGACAGAAGGATGCCGTACGGGCTGCCGATCAGCGCGCCAACGCTGCCGAGTTGCACGATGGCCAGCGTGAGCCCCGACAGCACCAGCAAGGCCACGACAAAGATCGCGGCACGCGAGAACCGGTTCAGCACCGGCAGCAAGGGTTGCGCCGGTCTCCAGGCCATCGCTGCCAGCGGCGCGAGTGCGCCGACCCAGAAGGCCGCGCCCACGCCATGCAGGAACACGGCCGGGGCGGTCAGCCATTGCGGCGTCGCCGTCGCGGCATGCCCGCTGGAGGCGAGCGACAGGCCGACGCCGGCCAGCGCAAACGCCGAGAACGTCGTGGCGATAGCGAGGGTCCGGCTTCGCACCGCCACGATCCCGAAGCCCATCGCCAGCATCGCGATCAGAAGGGAATGCAACAGGCTGGTTGCCGCGGCGGCCCGCCACGGCGCCGCCGTCAGCAGGCTGACCGCCGGCAAATCCAGCAAATCGAGGCCCTGAAGCCCGAGCGCCGCCGCCGCGCTGACGAGGCCCGTCAGCAACGCGGCCTCGATCAGTCGCGCCGCTGCGGGCATGCGGCCGATCCAGCCGGTGAAAAACGCGCCGCCGACTCCCACCAGCAGACCGAGATAGACCCCGATCCGCGCCAGCCAGATCAGCGCGTCGACGAAGCCGGCTTTGGTCTCGATTGCCGCCGCCCCGGTCGCGGCGCCGATCGAGAACAGCATGGAGCCCGCGACCGGATGGCCGTCTTCCGAGGTGACGCGGTAGCTGACGACCTGGGTCCCGCGCGGCAGGTTGCCCGGCAGCGTGACGGTGATGGTATCGCCGGCGACGCGCACCGTCACGTCGTCGCGCGCCGTGCCGGCGGCATCGATGACGCGAACCACTGCCGGCGTTATCGCTTCGTTGAAGCGCAGTTGAACGGACTTCGGCGCCAGCGTCAGAATACTGCCGTCCCCGGGTTCGGTCGAAACCAGCGTGGCATGCGCGGATGCACCGGTAGCAAGGCAGAGAACTGCCAACAGCGTCGCCAGGCCGGCGGTCAGGCGCATCCGCTTTCCGCCCTACGGTTTCGGCAACAGCTTGACGCCCGGCGCCGGCGACTTGTCGTCATGGGAATGGCCTGCGCCTTTCGCCGGAATCTCGATCCAGCGGCTGACCCCCTGCTCGCATTCCTGCACCACCGGGAAATACAGCGTGGTGTTGGGCTTGAGGCCACCGGTCAGAAAGGTGTTCATGACGAATTCGTCGTAGTGAGCGTCGGGCAGCTTGCCGCCGCTCCACACCACTTCCTTGACACCTTCCGAGAATTTCTTGCCGTGAAAGCTGTACTCGGCGGCGTATTTTCCGCTGATCGCCTCGACGCTCCAGCCGGCTTTCGGCATCGGTTTGACGGCGATGACGCCTTCGGGGATCTGCACGCGGATCCTTGTCGTCGGCGAGCCGGCGCAACCATGCGGCACCATGAATACCGCCTTGTAACCGGCACCGATGGTTGCCTGACGATTTTCCAGCGACACATGCGCGCTCGCCGGCAACGCCACGAGCGTGGCGATGGCGGCGGCAATGGTGGTTTTCGACATCACCGGCCTCACTTTTTCATGCCGGAATGGCCGGGTGCGTGTTTGATGTCGTGACCGCCGGAATGACCCGCGCCGGCCGGCGCCTGCGCGCCCACGCCCTGTACATCGAAAGAGACCTTTACCTTGCCGGCCTTCTCGAACTCGAGCGTGACCGGGACCTTGTCGCCCTGCTTGAGCGGGCCCTTGAGATCCATCAGCATCAAATGATAGCCGCCGGGCGCGAGCTTTACCGTCTTGCCGGGCTCGATGACGAGTCCCTTGTCGAGCGGACGCATCGTCATGACGCCGTCCTTGACGGCCATCTCGTGGACTTCGAACTTGCCCGCCACATCGGCGGAACCGCCGATCAGCCGATCCGCCGCGGCTCCCTTGTTCTCGATGTTGAGATACCCGCCGGCAACTTTCGCCCCGCCCGGTGTGGCGCGGCTCCAGGCCTGACTGATCACGAGATCGCCGGCCTTGACGTCCTGGGCACCCGCGGGCGCGACCATCAGCGCTGCGAATGCAATGGCGTAGCTAAGCTTGCGTGCGGCTTGTTTCATGTTTGTTGTCCCTTGTTGCTTCCGTAAACGAGTGAGTTGCGAGTTGATCTTCCTGGTCCGCGGCCCATTCACCACCTTGCCTTGGCGCCGACATAGACGGCACGTCCGCTGCCGGGTTCGAACAGCGGCGACGCGGCATTGGCCCGGTCGATGATGCTGGCGGAAGCGATATATGCCTTGTTGCCGATGTTCCTGGCTTCGGCATAGAAGGAGTAGGTGCCGCCGTTGTCGACCCCCGCCTTCAGGCCCCAGATCGCATAGGGTTCGGTCTTCAGTGTGTTGGCGCTGTCGACGAAATAGGACTCAGGCACCCATTCCAGATTCGGACCGATGTAGAAGCCAGTCGGGTGCTTGTAGAGCACTTCTGCCCGCAGGTAATGACGCGGCGCACCAGGCAGCTGGTTGTTGCCGAAGGTCCGGTCATTGTCGAAGCGGAAGTCGTTGAACGTATAGGCGAGGTTCAGCCAGATCTTGTCGGGCGCGGAGCCGTTGTTGAAGATGCCGCGGATGATCGCGGCGCCTGCCCCGGCCTCGATACCCTGGTGAATGGTGCGATCGGCATTGGTGACGTTGCAGTTGCCGAAGGCGCTGTAGAGGCATAGCAGTTCGTCGCGGATGTTGGCGCGATAGGCCGTGACCTCCCAGGCGTAGTCGGGCCGCTTCATTCGGGTTCCGATCTCAGAGGTGGTGGCGATCTGCGGGCGGATGCTGGTGAAGGGAATGAACGGAATTCCCGGCCCCCTCGAACTTTCGCCAAAGCTCGGCACCTCGGCGCTCCGCGAGATGTTGGCGAAGACCTGCCAGGTTGGATCGATGTTCCAGAGCAGACCGGCCTTCGGCGACCAAAGATTGAACTCGGTCGCCCCGGAAGCATCACCATCGGTGAGGAAACGATCCTGCCGGTTGCGGCTTGCGTACAGGAACTGGGTTCCGCCGATCGCCGCGACGTTGGGCAGGAAGTAGAAGCTATCCTCAATATAGAAGGAGGTGTTCTTGGAACGATCGATCGAGGACGAGAGCAGCGCACCCTTCTGGCCGCCGATATTCGCAAACTGCCGGTTGTCGATGTTGCCATTCACGACGTTGACGCCCGCAACAAGCCGATTCCGGAAGCCGCCGATGAACCGGTCATCGGTGATCTTGGCGAAGCCGCCATAGTCCTTGTAATTGTAATCCAGCCATTGAAAGATCGGATGCATCAGGTGGCGGTCGACCGCGAAGGCGCCGACATCGACAATCGTATTGTCGAAGCGAATCGTGGTCTTGTTGGCGATGCGGACGGTGTCGAGGTTGCGTTGCCAGTCGTTGAGGACGTTGGCTGCCGCCGCGGTCTCCGGCGAGGTGAGTGCGGAGGTTTTGGTGACGGCGCCGGGAATGCGCTGGCGGATTTGGTTGGCGTTCAGGTAAAACCGAGTCTCGACGTCAGGCGAGAACTGATAGCCGACATTGCCGCTGATCCGCGTGGCATCCCCGTTGCTGTGATCCCTGAAACCGTCTGATGCCTGCGTCGAGGCGGTGACGAAGCCATCCCATGGACCATTTGCGCCGCCGGCATTGGCTTGCAGCCGCCTGAACCCGAACGCGCCCATATCGGCCGACACCCCGTTCGGAAAGGGATCGCGGCCGGTGGCCGTCACGAAGTTGATGGCGCCGCCGAGCGAATTGGCGCCGAACTGCAGCGCGTTGGCGCCCTTGTAGACCGCGACATATTTGTAGGCGGTGGGATCGATTTCCTGGAAATCGCCATAGCCGTCGGCGGTGTTGATCGGAATACCGTCCATGTAAAGTTGAACGCCACGCAAATGGAAGTTGCGCGACAGGCCGGACCCGCGGATCGAAAGCCTCAAGTCGTCGCCCCATTTCGGCTGCGCGAACACGCCTGGAACATAGTCCAGAACGTCCTTGATGGTGTTGGCGACGGTCGAGTTCCGGTATGCCTCGGCGGGGACGATGGCAACGCCGCCGGGTGTATTCTGAATGTCGCGCAGCGCCTGGTGCACGGTGAGGACCGTCAGCGCGGGTACCCTCGCCCCGTCGCTCGCGACCGGAGCCGCGGGGGGATTGCTGGCTCCGGAAACCCGCGCTGCGCGCGCGCGACTGCGCTGCGCCGGACGGGCCGCTTCTGCGCGCTTTTGTTGAGGGGCGTCGATGGTAACGGGCGGCAGCGGCGATTGCGGACTGGTTTGCGCAGAGGCGGAGACGGAAACGATCGCGGCGGCGGAGGCCAGCAAAAAACTGCGCGCAAGCACGCCCGACATCTGATGGGGACGGGACATTTGATAGTCCTGACGCCGACGCGGCGGCCGGCCAGATCAACGACACTATTCGGCATGGCCTGAGCCACACCGGATCACGGGAGTGTTTTCGTCGTCAGGAATCCGAAGGAGGCGCGCGGGCCTGGGCGTGCCACCCGGGCCGGGGACCGAACCGTTCAGG